>JAQBYC010000196.1 GCA_027623205.1 Pseudomonadota bacterium
TGGAACGCTTCCAAAGACCGGACATATCGTCTGCTACAAAATCCGGACATATCATTCGCTACTGACAGCTGATAGGGCCGTGGCTTGTCTTTTGCCCATCGATCGGATCAGCTGGCGGATGGCATCGGCGGCCGCTGGTGCGATTTTCCGTTGCTGATGGGTTGAAAGATTGCCGCCGATCGAAATAATGCCTGATGTTCAAAATGACCCGAGAGGAAAGCATGGACGTTCTTGAAGCCATCACATCCCGCAAATCGATCCGCGCCTTTACCGACCAGCCGGTTCCCAGGGAGATGATCGATAAAATCCTGGAAATCTCCCAGCGCGCGCCCAGCGGCACCAATACCCAGCCCTGGCACGTCTATGTCTGCACCGGCCGGGTTCGCCAGGCGATCACCGATGACGTCCTGGCCCTGGCGGCGGCGGGCAAGGCGCGTAAGTACGAGGACTACGACTACTACCCGCCGGTCTGGCAGGACCTGCATCGCGACCGCCGGCGCGGCGTCGGCTGGGGGTTGTACGGCCTGCTCGGCATTGCCAAGGGCGACCGCGAGGCCAGCGCCAGGCAAGGGGCCCGGAACTTCAGCTTCTTTGACGCGCCGGTAGGCCTGTTTGTCACCACTGACGCCTATCTGTGCCGGGGCAACTGGGCCGACACGGGCATGTACATCCAGACGCTGATGCTGGCGGCGCGGGGCATGGGCCTGGACACCTGTCCGCAAGCCGCCTGGATTCAATTTCAGGAACCGGTGTTTCGCCATCTCGCCATTCCCCGGGATCAGGTGCTGGTCACCGGCATGTGCCTTGGCTATGCGGACGGCGGGGCAATCGAGAATACCCTGGTAAGCGAGCGCGAGGATGTCGCCAACGTGGCCCATTTTTGCGGCTTCGACGCTGCATAACGCGGTTTAAGCAATTGCTTCAATTGCGCTCGTCTTAGAGAGTCCGGGCCTGTTTCAAGGCAACAGGCGCCAGGCTCGACAATAGTTACGCAGAGCAGGATTAAAACGGCGGATGGAAAGGAAAGATGATGCGGATGCTAGGTAAATTGGGCATGGTGACGGCGGCGGCATCGGGGATGGGACGCGCCGGCGCCCTGCGTTTCGCGCAGGAGGGCGCCGCGGTTGCCGTGGTCGACATCGACGAAGCGGGCGTCAAGGCCGTGGTCGATGAGATCGAGGCGGCGGGCGGCAAGGCCGTTGGCATCGTGGCCGACCTGACCAAGGATGCCGATTCCGTGCGGATCGTCAAGGAAGCCGCAAACGCGCTGGGCGGGCTCGATTTCGCCTGGAACCATGTCGGCCACCCGGGGCCGGCCTCGGTCGAAGGCATTGACATGGCGGACTTTGACCTGGCCATGACCCTCAATCTGCGGACCATTCTCATCTCGACCGAAGCGCAATTGCCCGAGCTGCGGGCGCGGGGCGGCGGCTCGTTGCTCTATACGGCGTCCACGTCCGGCCTTGTTGGCTCGCAATTCAGTCCGGTCTACTCCGCCGCCAAGCATGGCGTGGTTGGTTTCGTCAGGGCCATGGCGAAACGTTATGGCAAGGAGTCCATCCGCTTCAATGCGCTCTGCCCCGGGGCGACGGATACCCCCATGCTGCGGGTCTTCGTCGCCCGCCCGGACCAGCAGGCGACCCATGGCCGGGATCCGGAAGAGCTGGTCCAGGCCCGCGCCGGTCAGAACGCGCTGGGCCGGCCGGCGCAGCCCTACGAAATGGCCAATGCCGCGCTGTTCCTGTTGTCCGACGAGGCCTCGTTCGTTACCGGCGCCGCGCTCGCCGTCGATGGCGGCACCACGGCCTGAATGGCGTCGGCGCCCATGAAGGCAAGACGGTGCGGGCGAAGGCGGATGGCAGTGGTTTCGAGGTTGGGGATTGGGCGCAATGAAGAAGGCAATTATGCGGCGACCGGGCAGTACAGGCGGCAAGTATGGTGTCGCTGGAGTTCTAAATATCATAATTCAAGACCCCGTGTCCGCAAGATCTGACCCCGTGTCCGTATGACCCCGTGTCCGTAATTCATTTGCGCGCCGGTCAGAACGCGCTGGGCCGGCCGGCGCAGCCCTACGAAATGGCTAATGCCGCGCTGTTCCTGTTATCGGACGAGGCCTCGTTCGTTGCCGGCGCGGCGCTCGCCGTCGATGGCGGCACCACGGCCTGAATGGCGTCGGCGCCAATGGCGGGTCGCGCCCGCCAGCGAACCGGTCAGTCGGTGCGGCTGGTCACCTCCAGCAGGTGATAGCCGAACTGGGTTTTTACCGGGCCCTGTACCTCGTTGACATCGGCGCTGAACACCACCGTGTCGAATTCCGGAACCATCTGGCCGGGACCGAATGAGCCGAGATCGCCGCCGCTGGCGCCCGATGGGCAGGACGAGTGCGCCCGCGCCAGGTCGGCGAAATCGTCGCCGCCGGCGATTTTAGTCTTGAGCTCCTGGCAAAGCGTCTCGCTATCAACCAGAATATGTCTTGCGGTGGCCTGCGGCATCGATCGGTTCCTTCATGAATTTCGTGACGATCACTCTTGGAGGCCCTAAATAACGCGGGTCAGGCCCGATATCAACCCATCCGGAAACAGGAAACCGGCAACGAGAGCCTGTCCGTTATCGGCGCGGCCTGATTTCGCGCCAGGTCCGCTTATCTCGCGGTTTGACAAACCACCGGTCACGGATTTTTCATTTGACGTTGACGGCTGCCGGGCGCGGTATCGCCCGGTCATGTGCGAAGCAAGCCAACGGAACCGGACAAAATGAACAAAGTACTCTTTACCTCGGCGTTGCTCACGATTGCGTTTCTCGGCCTGGCGGGATGCAAATCGACGGGTGCGCCGCCGCAGAATAATTTTGAACGGGGCACACAGAACTCTCCTTGAGCCGCGCGTCGATAACGGGGTGAGCCGCCGTTGTCTCCCTTATGCGCCGCAGCATTTCTTGTATTTCTTACCCGATCCGCAGGGACAGGGGGCGTTGCGTCCGACCTTTTCGACCCTGACCGTCGGCGCCTTCGGGTTCATTTCGCAGCCGGCAAAGACCCAGCGGCCGTCCTCGCGGGTGAAGAACGACAATTCATGATGGGCGGTTGCCTGCTTGCCGTTGCGGTAGCGGGCCACGAATTCGACCGTGCCGGTCTCGTCCGCCGCGCCGCCCAAATCGGTTTTGCGGATTTCCAGGCCGAGCCATTTGGTATCGGCGAAGGATTTTTCCACCTCCGCCTTGTCGTAGTCGGCGCGTTGCTCCGCCGACAGGGTGGCGGCGAGATAGTCGGCATTTCCCAGGACGTGCGCGCTATAGCGCGAACGCATGGTGGCTTCGGCGGTGGGGGCCGGGGCGCGACCGTCGATATACGGGCCGCAACAGGCAGCAAGCGGTTGCGCGGAACCGCAGGGGCATTCATCCATCGTCTTGCTTTCCTTCGCGCCAGATATCCGACCGGACCTTTACAGGATCATTGCTGCATATCTCTTTCTTGCCGGTCTGAAAATCCCCAATTTCGCATCGTCCGCATTTGATGCCTGAACCTATCAGGCTGGCAGCCCTGTCGCCAAAGGGCAAAGTCCGCAGCTTCGGATGTGCGCAGGTTTCCCGGGCAACAGGTCAGGCTTCCCTAGTTCGGGTTTGCGCTGTCGGCCTTTCTTGCTGCATCCTAAACCCAAAGGGCCGCTTGCGGCCGGATGAGGCCAGACGATAGGAGCCAGATAATGCCGCGATTGCCGATCCCCGCCGATACGGCGGCGTTTACCGACGAAACCCGCGCCGCCGTGCGCCACATCCTGCAGACCCGCAAGAGTATGCCGCCGCCAAGCAGCTACCTGACCTACGCCGGGCAGGCCGGGGCGCGGCTCTCGGACCTGGTGGAACACCTGCGCTACCACACCTCGCTGAGCGGGGCCGAGTCGGAGCTGGCGATCTGCACGGCGGCGCGGGCGGCCAACGCCGACTTCATCTGGAACGCGCACGTCAAGCTGGGCCTGCAGGCCGGCGCCCGCGAGGCGGCGCTCCACGCCGTCGACACATACGGGCCGCTGGACGGCCTGACGGCGGATGAGGCGCTGATTATCCGCTTCGGGCGGGAACTTCTGGAGGCGCCCCAGGTCAGCGGCGATACCTTCGTTGCCGTGCGGGCGCGCTACGGTGAAAAGGGTCTGCTGGAACTGACCGCCGTGATGAGCGTGTACATGATGAACGCAAGCATTTTGCGGGTGATGGACCACCAGGCGGCGGCGGACGCGCGGCATTTGACGCCGCGGTAGCGCCCGGGACGCTCCAATGATGCACGACGTAACTGTCCCCGGGCGGCCATTCAGGCGAGCTGTTTGCTCAGGGCGATCCGCTGGGTCGGCTTGAAGCCGGCGTGATAGAGATAGCCCAGCAGATCAAAATTATCGAGGCCGACGGTGGTTTCAACGCTTTCAACCCTGAGGCCGTTCAGATTTACGGTCAATTGAGATAACAGCGCCTGGGCGACGCCGCGGCCGGCGAAATCAGGATGCACGCCTATGGTATCAATGACCGCAACCGGCACGGTGCGGCCGAAATCGCCAAAATCCAGCCCGGCCATCACGAAGCCGGCAATGATGCCATCGGTCGTTGCGGTGAGGGAGACCCGAATGCCGGAATCCAGCAGCGCTTCGTCAAGCTTGGCGGCCATATAGGCCTGCCGGTCCCGCCCGGTTAACTTGCGGTCGATCAGGACCAGCGCGTCCAGATCCCGTTTCGCGAGAGACGCCACCTCAATTTGGTCTCGTGGCAATGCCCTGAGGTTGTCGGCCCGGTCGATCTCGTCCAGGTGCGCGGCGTCATCCGCAGCCTCACTGCCGTCCCGGGTCTGGCGCTTCGATCTGAATTTGAGCAACCGCTCGACCGTGGCGCCAATGATGTGGCGCGGCGCTTTGACAAACCCGTTGGCTCCCAAAAACTTCACCATAGCGTGATCCGTCCAGGCGATCGCGGTTTGCAGTTCGTCAATGCCGCGATCGCGCATTTCACTTTCCAAGGCGCCAAGCAGCACCAGGCCGTGACCAAGGTGCTGGCGCGCCGGCGCAACATCGATGACTTCGAGGGCGACCGCCGGTGAACCGCCCCGGGTTTGCCGGAGGCTCCAACTCTTGAGAGGCTGGAGCTAT
>JAQBYC010000197.1 GCA_027623205.1 Pseudomonadota bacterium
GACTCGGTGACTCGATGAATAGCGAAAATGGTCTAGATCCGGTCAGCGGCTTCGGCAGTTGTTTGCCGCCGCGCTGCTATACGCGAGCCAGGATATCTTTTCCCTTCCGTCTTCCGGCGCCTTCAGATTACCCGGCGGCCATGCAACAATGGTATTAAGAGCGCAAAAGCAGGGGAGACCAACATGGCAGTACGCATTGGCTATCTTTTACCGACCCGTGAGCGGATCATGCGGGGCCAGCCGGACGCTGGACCGCTGTTGGATTTGGCCGATCGGGCCGAAGCTCTAGGTTTCGATTCCGTCTGGGTTGGTGACTCCCTGCTGGCCCGGCCCCGGCACGAACCCCTGACGCTGCTGGCCGGCATCGCTGGCCGGACACGGCGGGTGGATCTTGGTACGGCGGTCCTGCTTCCGGCCTTGCGCAACCCGGTCATCCTCGCCCATCAGGTGGCGACACTGGATCAGATCAGCCAGGGCCGTGTCATTCTTGGTGTTGGCATTGCCACGGATGTACCCAACATCCGGGCCGAGTTCAGGTCGGCCGGTGTGCCGTTCGAAAACCGGGTCGGCCGCATGATGGAAGCGCTGCGCCTATGCCAGGCCCTATGGCGCGGGGAACCGGTGGATTGGGATGGCCGCTGGCAGGTGGCGCAAGGCGTGCTGGCGCCAACCCCCTATCGGCCCGGCGGGCCGCCGCTTTGGGTTGGCGGTTCGGTGCCAGCCGCCCGGAGACGCGCGGGGCAGCATTTCGACGGCTGGTTTCCGACCGGTCCCGACGCGGCGGGCTGGGGCGAACAGTGGCGCGGCGTACAGGATACCGCCCGCGAAGCGGGACGCAACCCGGCTGATCTGGTCGGCGCACTTTACTTGACCATGGCGATCGATGATGACGCCGCGAAAGCCCAGCAACAGATTGATACCTATCTGGAGCAGTATTACGGCGCTTCGGCAAAAATGATTGCCGCGCGATCGGCCTGCTATGCCGGTCCGGCGGAGGCGGCGGCGCACTGGTTGCAGGGTTATGCGGATGCAGGCGCCTCGCATCTGGTTCTGCGTTTCGCCGGCGCGCATGAAAAACACATGGATGCCATTGTTAGAATCCGCGCTTCGCTGGGTTGGTGAAGACAACGCCGGGCCGGACGAATATCCGATGTAAATAGGGAGGACGATGAATGCAAACTTATCACGGAAGTTGCCACTGCGGCGCCATTACCTTCGAAGTCGATGCCGATCTTGCCAAACTCGGCGACTGCAACTGTTCCCTGTGCCGAAAAAAGGGCTCGGTGCATCACAGTGTCGAGGAACATCGCTTCCGGCTTCTGACGGGGGCGGACACCCTATGCACGTATCAATTCAACAAGAAGATCGCAAAACACTTCTTTTGCCGGACCTGCGGCATTCATACCTTTTCCCATCCCCGCACGGCACCGGAGAAATTCAACGTCAATATTCGCTGTCTGGATGATTTCGACCTGCAAGACGCGGACTACGAGCTTGCCCACTTCGACGGCCAAAACTGGGAAGTGGCTTTCAAGGCGCGCCAGGAACGCCGCTAGCACAGATTGTCGTATACGGCTGTTTCAAAGTCGAGGTACAGCGCCAGCGCCTGTTCATCTACAAAGGGCAGAACCTGCGACATAAAGGCGCCGCCAATGCCCTTTTCAGGATCAATCCAGTAATAGGAATTGGTTAGTCCGGCCCAGGCGAGGCTATTGGCGGACCGACCGGTCGGCGCCGCTTCGGTGTTGAGCATGAAAGTCAGCCCCCAGGTCTTCGGAATTCCGGGGAAGAACTCGGCATCCAGAGACATCTCGGCATTGAACGTCGGCAGCTTTGTGACGCGGCAATCGCCCATCTGGTTCCGCGACATCATCCGGACAGTTTCGTCCTGCAGCACACGTTGCCCGTTGCCCGTGCCGCCATTCAAGATCATCTGGATGAATTTCAGGTAATCACCAACTGTCGAGTACAGTCCGCCACCGCCATTTTCGCTTGGCGGGTCCTGCCGCAGTTCCATGTCTATCGGTATCAACGCACCATTCTGACGGCGGTGAACCCTGGCCAGCCGCGCGCGCATGGCGGGGGTAATCCTGAAACCAGTACTCACCATGCCCAAAGGCTCAAAAATGGCCTCCTGCAGGTATGCGCCCAGAGTTTTGCCGCTGACCGCTTCGACGATTTTCCCAGCCCAGTCGATGCCAATGCTATAGAGCCAGCGCTCGCCAGGATCAAACACAAGAGGCGTCATAAACGCGCGGATGTCGCCACTGTCCGCAACCGGCAGCACTTCAATTTCGGCATACCGTTGGATATCCTCATTCCAGTTCGGATAGCCGAACCCGGCGGAATGGGTCAACAGGTGCCGCATGGTTATGGCCCGTTTGGGCGCCCTGGTCAGTGGACGGCCGCCCGCGCCAAATCCTTCGAGAACTTGGACCTCGCCCAGATACGGCGCCCATGCACTGGCCGGCGCATCAAGGTCGAGCCGCCCCTGTTCCACCAGTTGCATCACCGCCGTGCCGGTAATGGCCTTGGTCATCGAGGCGATCCAACCGACCGTATCAACGGTCATGGCGGTGCCCTCGCCCAGACAACGTTCGCCAAATCCAGCTTCGTACAACATACCGTCACGGCTGGTCACCGCCGCCGTGACGCCCGGTACGTTGCGGTTGGCGATGCCGGCTTTCAGAACGGCATCAATAGGTGCTTGTGGAAACATGCGGAACTGATCTTCCCGAAAAAGGGTGAACCGCGAAACCAGGTTCAGGCAGCTGTTTGGTCGGAAACGGCAGATGCGGTAAGCAAGCAAATAGTACGCAGTGTGCCGCATGTGCGCCAGAACATTTCAGCCTCCGCCGGTTAAAGGCATTGCGCGCATCTATCGACACGACGCCCTTGATCGGCGATGCTTTCACCTGGGACCAACATCACCGGAACAGGTTTGACCATGAAAATCGTCAAAGTTGAAACACGGCATTGCGATGCCGGCTGGCGAAACTATCATTTCGTCAAGGTGACGACCGAGAGTGGCGTTATCGGCTGGAGCGAGTTCGATGAAGGTTTCGGCTCGCCCGGCGTGGCCCGGGTGGTCGAGAGCATGGGCTCGAAAATTATCGGCCAATCCGCCAATGATCACGAACCTCTTTACGCGTTAATGTACGCCCTGACCCGCCCGGCCGCGGGGGGTGTCGTCGCGGAAGGCCTTGGTGCGATTGAAAACGCGCTGCTTGACGCCAAGGCGAAAGGCATGGGCGTGCCGTGCTACCAATTGCTGGGCGGCAAGATGCGGGATCGCATTCGCGCCTACTGGTCCCATTGCGGTACCTGGCGCATCAATCACCCAAAATACTACCCGCCGCAAATCAGCAACCTCGACGGGGTCAAGGCGATGGGTGCGGAAGTCCGGGAGAAAGGCTTCGGCGCCCTCAAAACCAACTTGTTCCTGCATGATGATGGCAACCCGCGCGGCTGGCGGCCCGGCTTTGGTGTTCCCTTTTATCCGGAACTGAACGTCGACCGAAAAGTGCTGCGCAATCTGCGCGCCCATCTGGAGGCATTCCGAGACGGCGCGGGGCCGGACATGGATATCCTGTTGGACCTCAACTTCAATGCCAAAACCGAAGGTTACGTGAAGATCCTGCGGGAAATCGCCGATCTGGACATGTATTGGATCGAACTGGATAGCTACAACGCCGAAGCGCTGGCCTATATCCGCCAGCAAAGCGCCCATCCGATCAGCTCTTGCGAAACTTTGCTGGGACTGCGCGATTTTCTGCCCTACTTCAAGGCGCAGTCAATGGATGTCGCCATCATCGATGCGGTCTGGAACGGCGTCTGGCAGTCGATGAAAATAGCCAACCTGGCCGAAGCCCACGAAGTCAATGTCGCGCCGCATAACTTTTACGGTCATCTGTGCTCTCTGATGAATGTTCATTTTGCCGCGGCGGTTCCGAATTTGCGGATCATGGAAATCGACGTTGACCGTCTGCCCTGGGATAGTGAGTTGTTTACCCACGAGCCGGAATTCGAGGACGGTTACATCGTGGTTCCCGACCGGCCGGGCTGGGGCACGGACCCGGTAGAGGAGGCTCTCGAGGCCCACCCGCCAACCCAATGACAAAAGCTTGCGGGGCGATACAAATCTGGCGCCAGGAAGCGCGTACGCCATGAGCATAACAGTATTGCCGATCCACCCCCTGTTCTTCGCCGAGATCCGCGGCGTTGATTTGACCCGCCCGATACCACCTGGCCTGTTCGCGGAAATCGAGGCGGCATTCAACGAACACGCGGTACTGTTGTTTCGCGATCAACCGGTGACCGATGCGGATCAGGTTGTATTCAGCGGATATTTTGGACCGGTCTTCGCCGCGACAAGATATAGCTGGCGCGACGAGAGGCCGCGTTTGCGCGCGGAAATGGCCGATATTTCCAATATTGACCATGCAGGCCGTTTGCTCGCCGGGGATGATCAGCGGCGGCTTCATGGCCGCGCCAATCAACTTTGGCATACGGACAATACTTTCAAGCATATTCCCGCGCGCTGTTCAATTCTGTCGGCACGCGAGATACCGTCCCATGGGGGTGACACCGAATTCGCAGACATGCGGGCCGCTTTTGATGCCCTGCCCGAAGAACGCCGGCATAAGATTGACCCGTTGATCGCCGAACACAGCATCTACAGGTCGCGGGAGCTGATGGGTTTCACCGATTTCTCCGATGCGGCGCGCATGGAGCTGCCGCCGGTCCGCCAAGTTTTGGTCCGCCAACATCCGGCGACCGGCCGCAAGGCGCTCTACATTGCCTCGCACGCGTCCCATATTATTGGCTGGCCCGAGGACGAGGGCCGGCAACTTATCGAGGCGCTGATCGCATTCGCGACCCAATCGCGGTTCGTCCACCGGCATCGTTGGCGCGTGGGCGACCTGATCATTTGGGACAACCGGTGCACCATGCACCGCGGCCGGCCGTACGCCGAAATGACCGAACGCCGTGTGCTGCACCGCACCACCGTTTCCGACGAGATTAACACCGTCGAACGGGCGAACCTTTAGACCATTTTCGATATTCATTGAGTC
>JAQBYC010000198.1 GCA_027623205.1 Pseudomonadota bacterium
TTCGACGGCCCCTCGATGGTCGGCGCTCGCAGCGTTGATGACGGCATCTGACGCACGCACGGCTGTTTGTAAGGTGTTGGTATCATCCAGCGACCCGATGACCGGGTTGATGCCTTTGTCACGCGCCTGGGCAGCCCGCGCTTCGGACCGGACAAGAGCGCTTACCTGATGGCCGTCAGCGATCAGTTTTGCGGCGACAGAGCCGCCGATATATCCGGTTGCACCTGTGACAAATACCTTCATATTCGTTCAATTCCTTCGCCTTTAGTCCGTCACTAGAGCGATTGCGACCATTGGCTTATTTTCTGCCGTTTGCAACCAGCCCGAAGAAGACGGCGCGCATTTCTTCGTCATGACGCCGGGGTCGATCATCGCTCCGGTGATGAGATCATGATCTTCTTCAATGTCCCGCTGCCTTGCGATATCCCAGCCGCTGATGCCCTCGGGTTGGCGTTGGCCGCGGGCCTTTCGATGCGGCGGCAAAGGTAAATATCTCGACCGCTGCGCGCCGCCGCGTCGGCTGTCAGAGTTCTATTCCTCCGGCAGTCCCAGTTCGGCGAGTTGGGCGCCGATACGGTCAAGTACCTGGGGAGAAAATACCATTGCCTCCTTGAAACGTTTGACCGTCATATCCGGATAGGCCGCCAAAATCGCCTCGAAGGATTTCCGCGCTTCCCGTTCCCGGCCGGCGCCCAGAAGCGCCGGGGCAAGATTGCGATGGATCCAATGGGCGTGTTGCCGTTCGTCAAGCGCCCGTTGGAACATGTCGGCGGCGGCATTGTCGTCGCCAGCCACCTGTAGCGCCGAGGCGATGCCGACATAATTGTTGAAGTTCATGGGATCGACCGGGCTAAGCCGCAGCGCCCGTTGGAAATAGGCCTGTGCCTCCTCCGGCCGGTCAGCATAGGTGTCCAGCCATCCCAGCCGGCTGTAGGCCCAGGCTGCGTTGGGATCTAGTGCCACGGCTCGTTCCAGCAGGATACGGGCGGCGCCATAATTTCGCGCGAAGGTATGGACCGTACCCAGGACAGTGAGAATCAACGGATCTTCGGTGGAGATATTGGCCGCGCGCTCGGCCAACGATAGCGCTTGCGCCTTGGCCGTATCGATGTCATCGACCCAGTTGTAGACCGAGCTCTGCGCGTGGCACCATGCCGCCAGTGCGAGCGCCAGGGGGTAGTCCGGATCGATTTCCAGCGCGTTGCTAAGCAACTTCAGTGCTTCGGTCGCTTCGTCCTTTTCCAGCATCCAGACATGGCTCAGCGCGCGCATGGCATAGTCGTAGGCGCCCATATCCTGTGGCGGCTTGCGTCGCGCCCGCCGGATCTCCGCGAACCGGATGGAGGGCTGCAGGGCGCCGGCGACCTGCTCGGTGATCTGATCCTGCAGATCGAAAATGTCGTCAAGCGAACCGTCATATTTTTCTGCCCAGATGTGCGAGTCGCCCTCGGTTTCGATAAGTTGCACGGTAATCCGGACCCGCCCGCCCGCGCGCTGGACGCTGCCTTCCAGCAAATAGGCAACGCCCAGGTCACGCCCGATTTCGCGCGCATTTTTCGCTTTTCCCTTGTAGACGAAGGCGGAATTGCGGGCGATGACAAAGAAGGCGCGGATGCGGCTGAGCGCGGCGGTCAGCGCCTCCACCACGCCGTCGGCGAAATATTCCTGCGCGGGATCGCCGGACAAATTATCGAATGGCAACACGGCGATGGAAGGTTTATCGGGCAAGGCCAGGGCCGGTTCGGCGGGTGGCCGCGCTTCCGCTGGTTCCAATTCCGTCGTTTCCGTGGCCGCGGGGACCAACGGCGACCATTGCCAAACGCGTACGGGCCGGGAAATATTCTTAAATTCGTTCTCGCCCAGATCGTCGAACCTTGCTTCGATACGGTCCCGTATCTGTTCGTAGGTGGCGCCGGAAATACAAACGCCGCCCGGCGGCGCCATCACTTCCAGCCGCGCGGCGATGTTCACACCGTCGCCCTGAATGTCGTCACCGTCGATCACCACGTCTCCCAGGTTGACGCCGACGCGGCATTCTATCCATTGTTCCTTCGGCAGGCCGGCATTCCGGTCGGCGATCGCCTGCTGCGATTCCAGGGCTGCGCGAACGGCTTCGACGACGCTGGGGAACTCAGCCAGCATGCCGTCGCCCATCAACTTAACGATCCGGCCCCGGTGTTCGGCGATCTTAGGGTCGACGATGGTCGCGCGGAACGTCTTCAGGGCCGCAAGCATGCCTTCCTCGTCCGCGCGGATCAGCCGCGAATAGCCGACCACGTCGGCGGCGAAAATTGCGGTGAGGCGTCGCTCCATCACTGTCGTTCCCCAACTTCGTCAATTGAAACCCGCCAAATAGTGGGCGACCGTTGGGCGGATTCAATTTCGATCAAGCCAAACTGGCCTTGCGCTCCCCGACAATCACGTCGCCCCATCGAACGGTTTCCTTTACCAGGAAATCCAAATCGTCCATGATCGTACGATGATTGTTGATCGCGACGCGCAGGAAATGCACACCATGGACGGTCGTGTCCGAGACCGCCGCGGCCCCGGTTTCCTGCATCCGAAGCATGATTTCCGTGTTTATATCCTTCAACCCCCCTTCCGACAAGTTTCCCGAGTTGTAGCGATAGCAGACGATATTGATGCCGGGACCCGGTCTTAGCTCCAGCCTTGGATTGGCATCGATCAGGCCGCTGAGATAGGCGGCCTGCGCAATATTCTGGTCGATCAGCCGGCCGAACTTTTCAATCCCGTGCTCCTGCAACGACATCCAAACTTTCAGGGCCTTGAAGCCCCTGGAGGTCTGAACGCCAAAATCGAAAAGCCATGGGGCGGCAGCGACACCGCGTGCGGTGTTTTCAAGATACTCGGGCGTCAGTGCGAACGCCCCCCTATGGGATTTCACGTCGCGGACCAGGGCGCAGCCGACTTCGAACGGCGCATGCAGCCATTTATGGGGATCCAGCGCGATCGAGTCCGCCAACTCGATACCGGCCACGCGGTGCCTGTTTCTCGGCGCAACGGCCATAAGCGCACCGATGCAGCCGTCGACATGGAACCACATGTTTTCGCGCCGGCAAAGGGCCGCGAGTTGCGGCAAATCGTCGATCGCGCCGGTGTTTACCGTGCCGGCAGTCGCGATCACGCAGACCGGTTGGATTCCCGACCCCCGGTCTTCCGCGATGGCGCCTTGCAAGGCCGCGATATCCATAATGCAATCCGCGCCCGTCGGGATCCGGCGCAGGGCGGAGTTGCCGACCCCCAACAGTTCCATGGCGGTCTGATGGCAACTATGGACCTGATCCGAGCCGTAGAACCGCGGCGGCATTTCGAGACTGCCGAGCCCATTTTCGCGCAGGTTGGTGCCGGCCATCTCGTTGCGCGCGACGGTTAGGCCGATGATATTGGCCATCGAGCCGCCGCTCACCAGGGTGCCGCTCGCTTCCGTTGGGAAGCCGACGATCTGCTTGAACCAATTGACGACCTGCTGGTCGATTAGGGCCGCCGCGTGGTCTCCCCCGCCGAGATTGGAGCCGAGAATTGCCGCGAGGAAGTCCCCAAGGGCGCCGGTAAAATTGCTCGAACCCATGTACCACATCCAGAATCGCGGATGAATGTTGCCCATGGGATAGGGCATCATGTTTTCAGCCAGTCCGCGATAAACCACCTCTATCGGGGTCGGTTCCGTGGGCAAGTCTGCATTGAAGGTTGCGCGGACCGCATCGGGCATCGGCTGCCAAACGGGCCTGTCCCGCACATCGCGCATATAGTCGATCGCGTCGTCGACAATCCGGTGCGAAAGATCGCGAAGAGACTCCCAATCGCTCGGATCGAGGGTTTCTTCTCTTGCTGCCATGATATTGAATATCCCTGATTGCAAGCTTCAGCCCATTTGATATCCGGGTGTCGACTTGGACAGCGCTATTTCGTCCTCGGTCATTTCCGCTTCGATGGAATCGAACAACGGCGAGGAAAGGTAGCGTTCGCCCGTGTCCGGCAACATGCACAGGATGACCGACCCAGGATCCGCTTTTTCGGCAATCTGCATCGCGACGGCGAAGGTTGCGCCACTCGAAATCCCCGTCAATATGCCCTCTTTTTGGGCCAGTTTGATCGACCATTCGATCGCGACGGGTCCGGGTACCGGGATCAATTCGTCGTAATGTCCCGCGTCGAGCAATTCCTGCAGCACGAGCGGAATGAAATCAGGCGTCCAGCCCTGGATGGGATGCGGCTCGAAGGCGGGGTGGCTGCTGGCCGGCGCACCGCCGGCGCCACGCTCCTGTTCCACGCCGCTGCCGATCAGTGCCGCATTGGCCGGCTCGCTGATGATGATCTTGGTGTCCGGACGCGCCTTGCGCAGCACGCGGGCGACGCCGGCGGCCGTGCCCCCGGTGCCGTAACCGGTGACGAAATAGTCCAGCCGTTCGCCGTCAAAATCGGCAAGGATTTCGCGCCCGGTGGTATTTTCGTGAATTTTTGCGTTGTAATCGGTTTCGAATTGCCGCGCCAGGTACCAGCCGTTTGCCTCGGCCAGTTCCACCGCTTTGCGGTACATGCCGAAGCCCTTTTCCGCCCGCGGCGTCAGGACGACCTTGGCCCCCATGATGCGCATCAGCCGCCGCCGTTCGACCGAGAAGCTGTCGGCCATGGTCACGACGAGGGGATATCCCTTGGCCGCGCACACCATGGCTAATCCGATGCCGGTATTGCCGCTTGTCGCCTCGACCACTGTCTGGCCGGGCTTCAGTTTGCCTGCGCGTTCCGCTTCCTCGATGATGGATACGGCCAGGCGGTCCTTGACGGACGCCGCCGGATTGAAAAATTCCGCTTTCACGTAAAGCCGAACGCCTTCTGGCGCCAGGTTGTTGACGCGGATACACGGTGTATTTCCGATTGTATCCAAAACAGTTTCATACAATTGTCCGCAACCGTTGGTGGTTCGCCCGTCAGCTTGAGAGGTCATTGGTTTCCCCGTGAGTTATCATCGAATCTGGTGTTTGAACCTTTGAAAAAAAGCGGCGTATCAGGTTGACTTGTTGTTGCAAGACACCAATCCAACCAAAGGAGATACG
>JAQBYC010000199.1 GCA_027623205.1 Pseudomonadota bacterium
TTGGAACGCTTCCAAAGACCGGACATATCGTCTGCTACAAAATCCGGACATATCATTCGCTACTGACAAATGGTTAAAGAAAGCTTGACAACCCGCCACCTGCCGAACGATGCTTGAAGCAATAAAATTTTCTTCGTTAGTTCCATAAAAGGAGGGAAGCCATGAGCGGGTTTAGCGCTACGCGACGGATTTTCGCAAGCCTTGCCAGTGTTTTTGTTGCATTGGCGATGGCGTTCAGTGTCCAGGCTGCGGGCAAGACCATCAAAATCGGTGTGATTTACGATTATACCGGCCCCTTGGCCGGCGGCGGTTCCGATCTTCAGGCGCTTGGCGCAAAGATCATGATTGATCACATCAATTCGCAAGGCGGCGTGGAAGGCTATATGATTGAGCCGATCTATGCGGACGCGCAATCCAAGCCGGAAGTCGCGATCAACGAAGCCGTCCGCCTGATTGAACAGGAAAATGTCGATATGTTGTTGGGCTTCTATTCCAGCGCCCAATGCGTGCCGGTGGCCGCGAAAGTGGATGCGCTGAAAAAGTTCATGTGGATTACCACCTGCATATCGCCTGCCGTTTTAAAAGACCGTGATCTGAAATATGTTTTTCGCCCGCAGGTGCATGGCGCCATGTTCGGCGAACTGTCGGTCGATTTTCTCAATTCCAATTCCCAGGCCAAAATGGGCATAGCGCCCAAGGACCTGCGTGTGGCGATCATCCACGAAGATGGCCCCTATGGCTCCGGCGTGGCGGGCGGCAATGCCGCCGCGACCGAGAAGTTGGGCATGAAACTGGTGCTGAAGGAAGGTTATTCGGCAACCGCGCCTGACCTGTCTTCGCTGGTCACCAAACTAAAACGCCAACGGCCGGACGTGATCCTGCATACGGGCTACAACCCGGATATTACTTTGTTCCTGCGTCAGGCCAAGGAACAAGGTTTGCGCTTCAAGGCGCTGATCGGACACGGCGCCGGTTATGGCGTGGTGGACAAGCTCTATGCCGCGGTGGGTAACGATATTGATCATGTTTTTAACGTTGATCCGGTTTCGATCTGGCTCTTGGATCCGAAATCGCTGGCGCCCGGTTTGGCGGCTGTAACGGCCAAGGTTGGTGCGGAATACGAAAAAGCCAAGCCAGAGGTGAAGGCGAAGTCGGCCCATGTGGGCATGGCCGCATCGAACGCCCATGTTTTCTTCACCGATGTCCTGCCTCGTGCGATCAAGAAATATGGCGGCATCGACGCCGAATCCCTGCGCAAGGCGGCACTGGAAACCGACATTGCTGAAGGCGGCACGTTGCTCGGCTTTGGCGTCAAGTTTCCCAAGGCCGGTGAATCGGACATGATGGGCCAGAACACCCGCGCCTCGCCGGTCGTGATGCAGTATGTTGGACGCAAGGTCTACATTGCCTGGCCAAAAGCGCTGCAAACAATCGATCCGATCCTACCGCTACCGAAATCTTCGCCATACGCGAAATAGCGGGTCGATCACGCGGTAATTGGCTGGAAAAATACGGATATGCTTCGCGTAGAAGGACTGTCCAAGCATTTTGGCGGCTTCACTGCCGTCGACAATGTGGATTTCTCGGTAGAGAAGGGGGAAATCCTGGGCCTGATCGGGCCAAACGGATCGGGTAAGAGCACCATTTTCAATATGCTTTCGGGCACATTGAAACCCAACGCCGGTTCGATCCGATTGGCGGGAAAGGAAATTGCCGGCGCGCCGCCGCACCGTATTTGTGTGCTGGGTGTAGGCCGTACATTTCAGATCCCCAGGCCGATCCGCCGTCTGTCCATTCTCGAGAATGCCGCGCTGGCGGGCTACTATGGCCAAGCCGGCGCGGTCACTCGGGAAGACGCGTGGCGCAGTGGGTCGGAGGCGCTGAAACTGGTCGGCTTGCCAACCAATGCGGGGGTTTCGGTCAATACCCTTGGCGCGGCTGGTCTGAAAAAGCTGGAGCTGGCCAAGGCCCTGGCGACCAAACCCAGTTTGCTGCTGGCCGACGAAAGCCTGGGCGGTCTGGATCATGCCGAGATGGATCAGGCCGCCGAAATGTTGAAGAATATCCGCGAAGAGTTAGGCGTCACCATCATCTGGGTGGAGCATATCATGGGCGTCCTGATGCGTGTGGTCGATCGCGTCATGGTCCTGGACCACGGTGAAAAGATAGCCGAGGGCCGGCCCCAGGAAGTCGCAACCGATCCCAAGGTCATCGAAGTCTATCTCGGCACCGACGCGGAGGAGATCGCCGCCACCGCCAGCCGCACCTGAGCATTTTCATTAACGAGGATTGCGGCGCAATGCTGACCCTTAAACACGTCAACGCCGGCTATGGCGATTTTCAAGCCTTGTTCGACGTCTCGCTGGAAGTGAAGGCCGGCGAGGCGGTGGCGGTTATCGGACCAAACGGCGCGGGCAAGACGACGTTGATGCGGGTTATCTCTGGCCTTATTCCCGCCATGGTGGGAGAGATTGAAATGGAAGGCGTTTCCGTCCTTGAGGCCCAGCCCTATGAGATCGTCGGAATGGGGATCGCTCACGTGCCGGAAAACCGGCGTCTGTTTCCGCGCATGACCGTGGAGGACAATTTGCGCATGGGCTGTTTCTTGCCAAAGTTTCGGGCCCGGTTTGAGGAGCGCAAGAGCGTCGTCTATGAGCTTTTCCCGCGCATGCTGGAACGGCGCAATCAAATGGCCGGGACTCTGTCGGGCGGCGAGCAGCAAATGTGCGCGATCGGCCGGGCGCTGATGTCCGACCCTAAAATACTAATCATGGACGAGCCTTCGGCCGGCCTGGCGCCGGTGATCGTGCAACAGGTATTTGAACTGATTGAACGGATCCGTGGGGAAGGCCTGACGGTGTTGATCGTCGAACAGAATGTGCGACAGGTTCTGCGTATCGTTGACCGTGCCTACGTTCTGGAATCGGGCAGCCTGCGCGTGGAAGGCACGGCCGAGGAGCTTTTGCAGAGCGCGGAAATTCAAAAAGCCTTTATGGGCATGTGAGGCAAAATAATGGCGGAATTCACCGAAGCGTTATTCAGCGTTTTCTTTGTTGAAACGCTGATCAACGGTCTCCTTCTGGGCGGCGTGCTGGCGCTGTTGTCATTGGGGTTGAACCTCATTTTTGGCGTCATCGACGTCGTCTGGATTTGTTATGCCGAAATTATCATGTTGGGCATGTATACGATCTTTTACCTGCATGTGGATGGGGGACTGCCCCTGATCGTGGCCGCGGCCGGTGGGGTTGGCGTAACGGCCGTACTGGGCTGGCTGACCCACCGATTGGTGATTGGCTATTTGTTGCAGGCGCCGCCTATCAACCAGCTTCTGGCGACCGGTGGCTTGCTGTTTTTTTTCCAAGGCCTGGCCATGGTCGCCTTCGGCATTGAATTCCGCAATTTGGGCGTCAGCCTTGGCAGCCTCGCGCTGAGCGAGGACATTTATTTGTCCTGGACCCGGTTGTTGTCTTTCGCGATCGCCGGCGTCGTCGTCGTTGTTCTGTACCTGTTCCTCGCCCGCAGTTATCTCGGCGCGGCGATCCGGGCGATCAGTCAGGATCGCGAGATCATGGTCCTGATGGGCGTCAACACCAAAAAGCTATACCTGCTGACCTCGGCAATCGGCGGCGGTTTGGCGGGCTTGGCGGCCGCCCTGCTGGTGCTGCAATATGATGTTCATCCCTTCATTGGCCTTAGTTTTGGACCGATTACCTTCATGGTTTGCGTAATGGGCGGTCTTGGCAACATGGTGGGGGGATTTCTGGCCGCCTTTATCTTTAGCGAGTTGATCACCATCGGTGGCTATTTCGCGGAACTCGAATGGGGCTATGTGCTCGCCTTTGGGTTTTTCATCGCCGCCATGTTTGTGCGCCCCGAGGGGCTGTTCGCGAGGAAGTCATGAACAGCAGATTTCTTGTTGCGGTCATCGCCGCAATTCTGATTGCCCTGCCTTTCCTCGGCATAGGCCCTTATCCGTTGCATCTGGTTATCGTGATCCTCATTTGGTCCTTTGCCTATACGGGTTGGTCAATCATGGGCCGGTTTGGCTTGGTTTCTCTGGGACACGGCGCCTTCATGGCTGTCGGCGGCTATGTCACGGCGTTATTATGGAACGAGGTGGGGCTTTCACCGTGGCTCGGGATTCCCGTCGCCATGGCGTGCGCAGGGGCGTTGGCGGTGTTGATTGGCTATCCCTGTTTTCGCTTTCGTATCATCGGACACTATTTCGCGCTGGTAACTTTGGCGCTATCGGAAGTGGTTCGGCAAATTATCATTGCTACTCGTGATACAACCGGCGGATCGCTAGGCTACACGCCCGAGCGCCACGGCGAAGGCTGGTCGGTCCTGGCTATTCAGTTTCCAGATGATCGGATCGCTTTTTATTACATCGCGTTGGGCATCTGGATGGCTGGCCTTGTAATATGGCGCCTGGCTGATCGATCAATGGCGCGTTATGCGTTGGAGGCGATCTGGGAAGACGAGGATGCCTCGGCTGCTGTTGGCGTCCAGGTGACAAAAGAAAAACTAAAAGTAACATTATTGAGCGCCGTTATGACGGCCTTCGCGGGCGCCATGTATTGCCAATATCAAATGTTCATCTCGCCGGATACCATTGGCGGCGTGGGAATTTCTTTGCAGATTGTTTTCGCGGTGGTCGTAGGTGGCATTTATAATTTGCTGGGACCCACCATAGGTGCGGTTCTTACCTTGCTGTTGGCCGAGGTTCTGCGCATTTGGATCGGCACCGAGGCTATTTGCCTGACCGACAAGATCTGCGTGAACGCCGCAGGCGTACCATTGCTGGTCTATGGCGTCATGCTGGTTCTGTTCATAATCTTTCTGCCCAAAGGTATTGTCGGCGCTAGTATCGACTGGTGGCGGGGGTGGCGAAATGCGAACGCGCCGACGGCCGGTAAACCAGGCGCAAAGCAAATCTAGACCATTTTC
>JAQBYC010000052.1 GCA_027623205.1 Pseudomonadota bacterium
GATATGGCCGACATCGCCTTTCGCGGCGGCGCCGTCCATAGCCTCACCCAGCAACAGCCAAAAGTTTAGTGAAGCAAAACTGATGAACCTCATCCCATGAACCAGACATCGAACAGCCTGTTTGACCGCCTCAAGGCGGCCTGCGGCGACGACTGGCGGGCCTATACCGGGCATGATTTCGTGCGCCAATTGGCCAGCGGCGCGCTGCCCGAGGCCGCATTCCGCCATTTTCTGGGCCAGGATTATTTGTTCCTGATCCATTTCGCCCGGGCCTATGCGCTGGCCGCCTACAAAACCACCGACCTGGCCGAAATGCGGTTGGCGGTGGCCAGCGTCCACGGCATCCTGAATGTGGAAATGGCATTGCATATCGACTATTGCCAGGGCTGGGACCTGAATGAAGCGGCCATGGCGGCCTTGCCGGAAGCCAAGGCGACCCTGGCCTATACCCGTTTCGTGCTGGAAAGCGGCATGGCCGGGGACAGCCTGGATCTTTATGCCGCGCTGGCCCCTTGTGTCATCGGCTATGGCGAGATTGGCGCCGGCC
The DNA here is from genome assembly GCA_027623205.1 of Pseudomonadota bacterium. GTDB lineage: Bacteria > Pseudomonadota > Alphaproteobacteria. The sequence continues at coordinate 548 of JAQBYC010000052.1, forward strand.
TGGCCGCGGACCCGGCGACAGTGATGGCGGGCAACCCCTATGCCTCCTGGATCGAGATGTATGCCGGCGCGGATTACCAGGAGGTCGCCGCCGGCGCTGTCGCACAATTGGACCGTCTGGCTGAACAACGCCTAACGCCGGCCCGCTTCGATGCTCTGGCACAAACCTTCCGTCAGGCCACCCGACTGGAAGCAGACTTCTGGCAAATGGGCCTGACGCTGGCGCCTTGAATTTCCACTATGCCAGTGGAATGGCCGGCGTCAGCACCGGGGTCTCGCCTAACCATTGGCCATCCTTGAACACGGTCAGTGCCTGATAGCAGCCGCCCGTATAGCTGACATGGCTGACCAGGCCGTCTTCACCGCCAAGCCACTGGTGCACCAGGCCCGCGGGCGGCTCCATGATCAGGCTTAGGCGCGCCGCCACGCCGAGGTCCAGGGCGATCTGGTGCGCCGGGCCGGGCGCGGTCATGGCCACGGTGCCGGCAAACCGGCGGGTTATGAAGCGGTGCACATGACCGGCCAAAACAGCCTCTACCTGGCCATGCCGGCGCACGATACCGGCCAGGCCGGCGGTATCCGCCAGGCCCATGTTGTCCATTATGGCCAGGCCGGTCCGGAACGGCGGATGGTGCATGAATATAATCGTCGGGCGGTTGGGCTGTTCGCCCAGGCGTTCCCGCAGCCAATCCAGGCGTTGCGGGCAGAGACGCCCCCCCGCTTCGCCGGGGATCAGCGTATCCAGGGCGATCAGGCGGGGCTCCCACGCCTCGATGGTGTATTGCATGAAGCCATCGTGGCCGGCCAGGTAGTCATGCGCGGGAAAAGCCTGGCGCATGGCCGCCCGGTCGTCGTGGTTGCCGGGGATCAGATAGAACGGCATGGTCAATTGACCCAGAATATCCGCCAGAATGACGTATTCCGCGTCCCCGCCCCCATCCACCAGATCACCGGTGCAGAGCACAAATTCGGGCCGCGGGAGCAAGCCGTTCAGATGCGCCACGGCCACCGCTAGGTGCCGGGCGGTTTGGTACATTCGGTCCGCCCTGCCGTCCGGCCTGGAGACATGGAAATCGGTAATCTGTGCAAATGTAAACATACGGAAAATTGGCGCGCCAAACTTCATTGCGCAAAAATTTGGCGGAACCATCCCCTTAATGGTTATGAAGGCCTATAATTACCCCTGACAACAACGGTTACCATGATGGAGCGTAAATTATGCAGGTCAAGGATTGGGTGGTACTTATCACGGGGGGCGGCACGGGCGTTGGCGCGGCGGCGGCGCACATGCTGGCGAAAGACGGGGCCCGGATCGCCATCAATTATTCCCGCAGCGCGCGGGAGGCGGAAGAAACCGCGCGCGCCTGCGAGGCATTGGGCGGCGAAACCCTGGTTTGTCAGGGCGATGTGTCCAAGGACGAAGATTGCCGCCGCATCGTCGCCGAAACCATCGCCAAATGGGGCCGCATCGACGGTCTGATGAACAATGCCGGCACCACCCAAGTGGTTGCCGATAATAATCTCGACAGCCTGTCGGCGGACGACTTCCTTAATATTTACTCCGTCAATGTGGTCGGCGCCTATCAGATGACCCGCGCCGTGGCCCCGCATATGAAGGCCCGGGGCCGGGGCAGCATCGTCAACACCTCGTCCATCGCCGGGGTCATGGGAATTGGCAGTTCAATCGCCTATGCCGCCTCCAAGGGCGCCATGAATACCATGACCCTGTCGCTTGCCCGTTTGCTGGCGCCGGAAATCAAGGTCAACGCCATCGCGCCGGGTTTCATCACCGGGCGCTGGTGGTTGGACAGACTGGGCCAGGAGGCCTATGACAAAATGGTCGCGGGGGTGGAAGAATCCGTGCCCCTGAAGCATGCCGGCACGCCGGAGGACATGGCCGAGACGGCCTTGTTCCTGTTGACCAACAGCGCCAACATTACCGGTGAAATCCTGATCTGCGACAGCGGCCTGCATCTCGGCGGGGCGCCGTTGATCGCACGCTAGGGCCGGCGTTCCCCTGCCTTGAGATGTTCCTGTTAAACCACGATCACACGCAGCAAATTCACGGATAGGTAGTCCATTCCAATGGCACGTATAGATTATGCAACGACCGACCACCTCAGCGACAAAGGCAAGACCATCATGGAGCGGGTCGGGCACAAGAACATCTTCCGCATGCTGTCCCACTCGGAATCGCATTTCATGAACTACTGCCGCCTCGGCAATGCCATCCGCCATCATGGCGTGCTGGACCCCTGCCTGCGGGAATTGGCGATAACCCGCGTCGGGATCTTGCTTGGCGCGGACTATGAAGTCATCGCCCACAAAAACATTGGCCGGAATGCCGGTATCCCGGAACCGCAAATCCAGGCGCTGGCGGACGGCGCCAAGAGCGATGCGTTCAATGACGTGGAAAAGGCCGTCCTGGATTTCGCCGACGACCTGGTCGAAAACAACAACCCCGGCGCCGGCGCCGGTGCGACGTTCGAGCGCGTCGCGGCGTTTCTGAGCCCGGAGGAATTGGTCGAACTTACCCTCGCCATCACCTACTACATCATGACCTCGAAATTCCTGATCACCTTCGGCATAGACCTGGAAACAGAGTAATCAGGACAGCCTCGCCATGCCGCTGGGTATTGAATAATGGGTTGGCCTGGATTTATGCGGGCGGCGGCATGGCTGCTGTGTCTGCTACTGGCCGGCTGCGGCGGGATGCCGGCGGCGCGCGGGGCCGACGGCGCCCCCCCCGAACCCGCGGTTTGGGTGATGAGCAACGGCTGGCATACCGATATCATTCTGCGCCGGGCCGATCTCCCGCCTGACCGTATCCCTGAAATCGCCGCCTACCCCGACGCGCACTATTTCGCCTTTGGTTGGGGTGACGCGGATTATTATCCCACCCGCACCCCGACGGCGGAAATGGCTATCAAAGCGATTGCATTGCCGACACCGGCGGTTATGCACCTGACCGCAATCCCGACGACGCCCGAAAGCTACTACCGCGAGGCCGAGGTGCTGCGCATACCCCTTTCGGCGCCGGGCCTGAAATCCCTGGTCCAATATATCCATGACGGTTTCAAGCGGGAGGCGGGCGAACCAGCGCCGAAAACGGCTCCGGGACTGTACCGGCAAAGCGGTTTCTACCCCGCCACCGGGCGTTTTCATCTGTTTAACACCTGCAACACCTGGACGGCCCATGGTCTGATGCAGGCGGGCCTGCCGGTTGGACAAAGCCGCACTGTCCAGGCCGAGGCGCTGATGCGCGAATTGCGCCCCATAGCCGCCGGCCGGCCGCCATGGGAAAGCCCGGAACTGCGCCCCTACTACTTCCGCTGAAACACAGCGTGGCCGGCCGGTTGGCCGAAAGCCCTATGATCCGGGCGATTGCAGATGCGTCTTCCGGGACTGGCGCCATGTGCGCGAAGTCACCAGCCACAGCAGACTGGCGAGGAAAACCACGGCAAGAACCAGGTGCAGGGTCTCTGCCCTCGTCAGGTGCAGCACGAAGCCCGTGGTGAGCGGGCCCAGGGCCGCGCCAATATCCCGCCAGGTCTGATTCCGGGCCAGGGGCTGAAGCAGCCCGGCCGGCGCGAACAGCGCTACCGCCGCCGGGATCAAGGTGCCCAGGGCGCCGCGGGCAACCACGATGGCGACAGCACCGGTATAGAGCCAGCCCAGGCCCACCAATCCCAGACCCGCGACAAGGAGAAGGGACGCCGCGAGCAGCGGACGATGGACGCCGAAGCGGTCCGCGATATAGCCCGACGAGGGCGCCGCGACCATCTCCGCCACCCGCCGCCCGGCAAAAAACAGGCCGCCCGACAACATCGCCAATTCAAGCGCGATATGCTCGGCCAACATGATCGTCACCGTCATGGTGAAAACGCCGTCGATGCCGAAGCCCATCCAGAAAATCAGAATATCCAGACGGTCCGGCTTTGGCAGCATGCCGGGACGGCTTGCCGCCGGCGCCGGCGGGCGGGCCACGCGGGCCGGCAACATGACCGCGAACAGCGCCGCCGGGCAGGTAACCAGGGCAAGGTAGAAAAACACCTCCCGCGGCCCGACCACGCCCGCCAGCCAGGCCCCGACCGTCAACGCCAGCAAGGGGCCGACCTGCTCCACCGCGCGGCTGACGCCGACACGGGCGCCGGTCCGGGCCCGATCCGAGGCGGCATAGCCCAGCGCCACCAGCAGTAGGGCGCCATAGGACAGTCCCCACAGTATCCGCGCCGCCAGCAACGGCGCCCAACCCTGGAACAGACCATACATGGCGGTTGAGATAACCGCCGTCGCCGACGCCAGGAGGCAAAGGTTCTTCATACCGATGCGTTCGCCGACCACGGCGATCGCGCCATAACTGAAGGTGCGTATGATCCTGTTGGCGGCAAGCAGAATTCCGACCCAGGCCAGGCTGACGCCGAACAGATCCGCATTGACCGGAAGCACAATATAGATCAGCGCGTCGCCAAAAAGTGAAAGGGACAACGCGCCCGAAGACAGCCACAGGCTGCGCCAGCTTTTGTCTTGTGGGACCTCTTCGTTCATATGAGAAGGGGCCGCAGGCTTTTGGCGGACGGTGATGGGATCGCAACCGCCCCTGGAGCCAGCGCAAGCGGGGTCAAATAGCCAGGGCGGAAACCGGGGTAAAGAATGCAACCGCGACGCCGCCGCCGGAACAGGGATTTAACGTCACCACCCACGCCGCGACACACCCTAGATCTCCCGGGCCGCCGCCAGGACCGCTTCGGCATGGCCCTTGACCTTTACCTTGCGCCAGACCCTGGCCAGCTTGCCCTTGCCGTCGATCAGGAAGGTGGAACGTTCGATGCCCATGTAGCTGCGGCCATAGTTTTTCTTTTCCACCCATACGCCGTAGGCATCGCAAATGGCGCCGTCCGCGTCCGAGGCCAAGGTAATGCGCAGGGCGTGTTTTTCCGCGAACTTGTCATGCTTGGCGACGCTGTCCTTGGAGACGCCAATGACGGCAATGCCGTTGGCGGAAAATTTCCGCTTCAGTTCGGTAAAGTCCTTGGCCTCGACCGTGCAACCGGGCGTGTCGTCCTTGGGATAGAAATACAAAACCACCTTTTTGCCCTTCAAATCCTGCAAGGCCATGTGGCCGCCGCCGCCAATTGGCGCCTTAAAGCCCGGCGCCTTGTCCCCCACATCAAGCATCATCCCGTCTCCCCTATTTGTCCGCCCGCCGTTTTTCCGTTGCCGCCAGATTTACGCCGCCTTTGTCATCCAGGACCACGCCGTAATGCGCAAGCGCCGCCTGCGCCGATACCATGCCGTCGCGCACGTCGATGGCGACCCGTGCGGGATCGCGGCGCAAGGGATTGCCATAACCGCCGCCCCCGGGCATCTCCAAATGCAGGCGGTCCCCGGACGGGATCGACTGGGTGCCCTTGTTGCGCAGAACCTTGCCTGAGGTGAGCTCGATCCTACCGGTCCAGCCATCCAGGCCCCCTTCCCGTCCGCGCGGGGCGTGATGCACCCGATCGAAAGTGGCGGCGATGGCGAACGGCGCCCCTTCGGACGAGGCGATTTCCATGATTTGGCCGGTACCGCCGCGAAACTCGCCCGGACCACCCGAGTCCATCCGGTAGTCCTTGCGCCAGACCACGATGGGGGCGATGGATTCGTTGATCTCCACCGGCGTGTTGCGCACGCCGGAGGGAAAGGAGGTGGCGGACAGGCCATCCTTGCGCGGCCGCGCGCCGGTCCCGCCGGTATGGAACAGGCCAACGGCGAAGGGCGTGGCGTCGCCAAAATCTTCGTTCGGCACCAAACCGTGCCCGCCCATCAGGGCCGGGTTCCACAGGCACGAGGTACCTTCCGCGGGCGCCCGATCGGCGACCGCCTGATGCAGACAGCCCATGACCACATCGGGCAGCATCTGACCGGTGATATGGCGGGCGGCCACGGCGCAAGGGTGCGGGGCGTTCAGAATCGTGCCCACGGGCGCGGTCACCTTTACCGCCGCCAGAGAGCCGGCGTTATTGGGCACCGTGGGGCCAACCAGACAGCGCACCCCGAACGAGGCATAGGCCTGGGTATAGGTAATGGGCACGTTGATGCCAAAATTGGAAACCCCGGACGTGCCGGCGAAATCCACATAGATACCGTCGTCGGCAATGGTCAGGTCGGCGACCAGGTCCAGCGGCTTGTCATAGCCGTCGATCCGCATCTCGTTGTGATAGGTGCCTTTGGGCAGTTTGGCAATTTCCGCCAGCATGGCCTGGTGGGAATGTTCCACCATGTACTGGCCCAACGCGTCCAATTGTTCCAGGCCGAATTCAGCCATCATTTCGACCAGGCGGCGGCAACCGATCTCGTTGCAGGCCATCAAGGAATAGAGATCCCCCTCGACCTGGATCGGCTCGCGCACATTGGCCCGGACGATTTCCAGAATGGCCTCGTCCATCGCGCCTTTCCGCGCCAGGGCCAGGATCGGCAGATACAGACCTTCGTCATAGACCTGCCGGCCATCGGCGCCAAACCCGATGCCGCCAATATCCACCACATGAGTGGTTGAGGCGAACAGCGCCACGACCCGGCCCTGAAAGAAGGTCGGCGTAACCATGGTAAAATCGTGCAAATGGCCGGTTCCCAGCCAGGGATCGTTGGTAACATAGACATCGCCGGGGCTCATTGTCGCCGCGGGATACTTGTCCAGAAAAAACCCAACCGATGCCGCCATGGCGTTGACGTGCCCCGGGGTACCCGTCACCGCCTGGGCCAGCATCCGGCCCTGGATGTCGAAAACGCCGGCGGATAGATCGCCGGCCTCCCGGGCCGAGGTGGAAAAGGCGGTGCGGATCAGGGTTTGGGCCTGTTCCTCCACGATGGCGATCAGGCGGTTCCACATGATCTGGTTCTGGATTTCCGAAAGGGCGGAATTCTTGCTCATGCCGTCTCTCCTGTCTGCGCCGTCTTCTTGCGTTGTATCTCAATATGTCCGGCGCCGTTGATCCTGGCCTCGAACCGCGCCGTCACGACAGTGGTCGTCTGCGCCTCGACGATCAGGGCCGGGCCTGAAATCGCCATGCCGGGGGATAGATCATCACGCTGATAGACCGGCGCGACAACATAATCCGTCCGCGCCGCATCGAACAGCCTGCGTTCACCCCTGGCCGGCGCCGCCGCCTTCGTCGCCACGGCCGCCAGCACCGGGGGGCTGGGTTGTATGGTGGCAACGGATAGCGCCCAGGTCAGGATTTCCACTTCCATGGACGGGATGACCCGGCCAAACAGCGCTTCATAGGCGCGATCAAAGGCCTCTTTCAGGGCCGCCCCATCGGCATCCGTCAAGGCGCGGGCGGGCACCTCGACCACGATTTCGTGACCCTGGCCGATGTAGCGCATATAGGCGATGCGGCGCTCTTCCAATTCCGCGTCAGGGGCCCCGGCCACGACGATGGCATGGGCCTCGTCATGCATTTCAGAAAACATTTCATTCAGACCCGCCGCCTCGAACCCGTCCAGGCGGGTATAGTGGCTGCGCACCATTTCATAGGATACGGGCGCGGCCAGAAAACCGATGGCGGACCCCACGCCGGCGCCTTGCGGGATGATGACCCGGTCCATGTCCAGTTTTTCCGCCATGCGGCAGGCATGCAGGGGCGCCGCGCCGCCAAAGGCGATCAGGGTGCGGGCGGCCAGTTCCTTGCCCTGTTCCACCGCATGCACGCGGGCCGCGTTGGACATGTTTTCTTCCACCATCTCGGATACCGCGAAGGCGGCCAAGGGGCCGTCCAGGTTCAAGTTCCGGGCGATGGCGCGGTCCAGGGCCGCCAGCGCCAGATCCGGCGATAACTGCACCGAACCGCCGGCGAAGCCCTCCGGCGCGATCCGGCCCAAAACCACATCCGCATCCGTAACCGTGGCCTCGGTCCCGCCCTGACCGTAGCAGGCCGGCCCCGGCTCCGAACCGGCGCTTCCCGGTCCGACCTGTATCCTGCCCAGATTGTCGATCCGGGCGATGGAACCGCCGCCGGCCCCGATCTCCACCATCTCGATCACCGGAATGCGCAGGGGCAGGCCGCTGCCCTTGGTGAAACGGTATTGGCGGTCCACTTCAAAGGTACGCGAGGTCTGAGGCCGGCCATTGTCGATCAAACAGATCTTCGCCGTGGTGCCGCCCATATCATAGGACAAAACCTTGTCCAGGCCGCATTCCTGGGCAATGCGCCCGGCCAATATGGCGCCCCCGGCGGGACCGGATTCCACCAGCCGGATGGGGTGGCGCCGGGCTGTTTCCACGGTTGTCAGGCCGCCACCGGAGGTCATCATGAACAAGGGGCATTGCGCGCCCTCGGCCCGCAATCTCTCATCCAGATCGGCCAGGTACGAGGCCATCAGCGGCTGCACATAGGCATTGGCGCATGCCGTCGACATACGCTCGTATTCACGAATTTCCGGACAGACGTCGCTGGACAGGGTCAGCCACAGATCGGGCAGTTCGGCGCGCAGAATATCGGCGATGCGTTGCTCGTGATCCGGATTGGCATAGGCGTGGATCAACGCGATGGCGACGCTTTCCACATCATGTTCCCGCAGGAAAGGGACCAGGGCGTGGACATCGCCCTCCTGCAGCGCCAACAGGACCTGCCCCCGGGCGCTGCTGCGCTCGCGCACCGCGAGGCGCAGATAACGGGGAACCAGGGGGACCGGCTTGTCGATATTGATGTCATATTGATCGAAGCGGTGTTCATAGCCCATTTCAACCGCATCACGAAAACCATCCGTGACGATCAGGGCCGTGCGCGCGCCTTTGCGCTCGATCACCGTGTTGGTCGCCAGCGTCGTGCCATGGACGATAAAATCCAGGTCCTCGGCCGTGATGCCCGCTTCGGGCAGCACCGCGCGGACGCCCGCCATCACGCCTTCTTCGGGCGCCCGGGTGGTGGTCAGCACTTTGCGCGTGAACATATCGCCGCCCACCGCAAGGGCAACATCGGTAAATGTGCCGCCGATATCGACGGCCAAACGGGCAGTTTTGGGCATTCAATAACTTTCAATGGTTTCCAATGTTACCGTTGTGGAAGATCGCCAGCCGCCCATCAACGCGGAAATTTCTCCGGCGTGAAGGCTTCAAAAGTCCGCCGCACGTCGTCGGGCGCCGCGCTCAAGGGTGCGATGATGTGGGTATGAATGCCTGTGTCCGCCGCCCAGCGGATGCGTTCGCGGCATTCATCCGCCGTCCCGATGACAGCGATTTCGTTCGCCAGTTCATCGGAAATGGCTCCCGTGGTCTTGTCCCGGTCACGCGCCGCCCAACCTTCGGCAATGGTGGCGGCGACATCTTCATAGCCGGCCCAGGCGAGAAAATCGTTGTAGACCGGCGTGGCGTAATAGGGCGCCATGCGGGCCTTGAAAGCATCCAGCGCGGCCTGCTTATCATCGGTTACCAGCACCATATAGCGGTTCACCACCTCCACATCCTTCGGCGCCTTGCCCGCCCGCCGCGCACCCGCATGGACATGCTCGATCATCTTCGGCAGGGCGCGTTTGGGCCACAGGTTGAAGATGACGCCATCGCCGACCGCCGCCGCCATTTCGATCATCTTGGGGCGCAGGGCCGCCAGATAGATCGGCACCGGCGTTTCCAACGGGGGCTGGCGATAGCCCTTGGAGTGCAGGGTGGATAACGCGAAATCCGATTTCTCCCCCGCCAGCATGGAGCGGACCATGATGGTGGTTTCCCGCACCCGGGTCAGGGGTTTTTCCAGGGGTACGCCATGCCATTGGTCCATGATCGTCTGGGACGAGGCGCCAAGGCCGAGAACAAAACGTCCGGGCAGCATCTGGCCGAGGGCATTGGCCGTCGCCGCCAGCACCGCCGGCGTACGCGTATAAACCGGTACGACCGCTATCCCAAGGCGCAGGGTCGGGGCATGGGCCGCCAGGCCGGCGGTCAGGGTCAATGAATCCGGAGGTCCGGAATCCGCCAGCCAGCCGTCCTCGAAACCATTCGCCTCGGCCCACCGCACCCGTTCGATGCTATCCTGGATGTCCATCCCGGCGGGCAAGGTGACGGCCATGCGTTGACGTGGCGGCATATGGTTTCCCCTATCAGACAATAGCCCGTGACATTAAACGACCGCAGCTTCGCGGATTATACCTTCCCCGGCAATACGGCTGCAGCCGAAAATCGGGATGTCCGGAAATTAGCGGGGTCGGAAGCCGCGAAATAGGCAACCGCGCAGCCCATGACGCCGCCGCCCCCGATACCAACTTCCTATGATCCCGCCATGACGCCAGAATAGCGCCAAGGCGGCGGCCATGCCATGCTGTCGTCAACAAACAGCTTAGCGCGGCTATCATCGGAGACTATTGATGAGTGACATTCGTGAAATTGCAACCGGCCTTTGGTTCCCCGAAGGCCCAATCGCCATGCCCGATGGCGACGTCATATTGGTGGAAATCGCCCGTGGCACCCTCTCGCGGATTAAACCCGACGGCCGCGTGGAGATCGTGGCGAAAACCGGCGGCGGACCCAATGGCGCGGCCATGGGCCCGGACGGCGCCTGCTACATTTGCAACAACGGCGGCTTTCGCTGGCACATTAAAGGCGGCAAACATTTTCCAGGTTATCAGGACGCGGACTATTCCGGCGGCCGGATTGAACGGGTGGATTTAGCGACCGGGACGGTCGACGTGCTGTACACCGCATGCGGCGGAAACCCATTGCGCGGCCCCAACGATATCGTTTTCGATAAGGCGGGCGGCTTCTGGTTTACCGATCATGGCAAAATCCGCCATCGGGACGAGGATCGCACCGGGGTCTATTACGCCAGGACCGACGGCTCCTTCATCACGGAAGCGATCTTTCCCATCAATGGCCCCAATGGCATTGGCCTGTCGGCGGACGAGAAGACCCTCTACGTGGCCGAAACCCATGCCGGGCGCTGCTGGGCCTACAATATCGAGGGACCCGGCAAGATCGCCCGCGGCCAGGGTGAGGCGCCGTGGGAACCGGGTAAACTGCTGCTGGGCGTGTCCGACTACCGCTTCTTTGACAGTCTGGCCCTGGACAGCGCCGGCAATATCTGTATCGGCACCATCGTGCGCGGCGGCATTACGGTCGTTTCCCCCGAGGGTGGGGAGGTCGCGCATGTACCAACACCCACGGACATGTACGCCACCAACATTTGCTTCGGCGGCCCCGATCTCAAAACCGCCTACATCACGCTGTCATCGACCGGCACGCTGGTCGCCATGGAATGGCCCCGACCGGGACTGCCCCTGAACTTCCTCAACAAATAAAGCGGTCGGCTATTTCACGACACCCAGTTCGATCAGGCTTTCGCCCGTCGCGATGATGGTCCCGTCCAGGGGACGGGAGCGCCACTTCAGGTCCTTGCGTATGGCGCTATTGTCATAGTATTTTTGCCGGCCCAGTTCAGGCACAATGCGGCCCACCGCCGGGTCGAACAGGGCCACGATCCGCACCACCCAGTTCGGCAGTTCCCTGGTGCGCACCGGATGGCCTTGGGGGCCAAACGTCTGGTTTAGCAACGCGGCAATGTCCGACATCTTTTTGAACCCTGTGCTGCAGATATAGCGTTTACCGGCGGCATCCGGGGTCGTCATCGCGGCCAGGTGAGCCACCGCCACATCACGCACATCGACCAGACTGAAGCCTATCTTCGCGCAGCCCGGCACCTCCCGCGCCAATAATTTTCGCACCACTTCGAGCGAGGCGCTGCCGTCAGGATCGATCAACGGGCCAATGACAAAGCTGGGGTTGAGCACCACCAGTTCCGGCGCGTCTCCCTTCGGCAAACCGGCGATAAAATCCCAGGCGGCCCGTTCGGCAATGGTCTTGGAGCAGGCATAGGCGCCGATCTCTTCGCTCACGATGCTCCAATCGGCCTCGGTGAAGCGGGACTTGCCCGCATGGCCGTTGCCGATAGCGGCAATGGAAGATGTCATGACCACCCGCCGCACGCCGGCCCGCGCCGCCGCCGCCAGCACCCGCAAGGCGCCGTCACGGGCGGGAATGATCAGATCGTCATGGTCCTTGGGCTCCAGGATGGGCAGGGGCGAGGCGACGTGCATGACATATTGGCAATCGGCCAGGGCCGTATCCCAGCCCGCGTCGGCCAACAGATCGGCCTCGACGAAACTGAGCGCCGAGACGTCCGTTTGCCGGGCCAAGGCGGCGCGGATCTTCTCTCCCCGCGCCATGTCGCGCAGGGTTCCCCGCACGGCATAGCCCTGATCCAGCAGCGCCGTGATCACGTGCAGGGCGATATAGCCGGACGCCCCGGTTACCGCGACCTGCACAAGGGCGGCCACGGCCCTAACCCCGTGCCGCCGTCTGGTCGGTCAGGGCCGCCAGGATTTCATCCACGTGACGTTCGGCCAGGGCGTGCAATTCGCCGTCGGTGCGGTCCTGGATCGGATGGGGCACCCAGATATAGGCGGGATCAAAACCCAATGCCCTTGACTGCGCCGCCGCGGCCTCCATGAATTCCGTGGTTGCCACGCCAACCGTTGGGATGCCCCGGCTTTCAAGGTTCGACATATCATGCGTACAGCACGACGTGCAGGAACCTCAATCGGCAAGGCCTTCAACGACCACATCGACTTCCTTCACGATGGCCTGCTGGATTTCCATGGGTGCGGTCCGCGCGACCGTTGGTTTGCGGTAGCGTTTCACTGCAATACCGCGCCCCTCGATCAGGGCCGCGACCCGCTCCAGAAACACATCGCCGCGGGCCTTGGAAATATCCAGCACACCGACGGTCAAGCCGTCCAGAGATGCCGGCCGCGCCAGGCGTGGCCGTTCGGCCGCCTCCCGCTCCCCCGTTGGGTCCAAAAGGATATCCGTCAAGCTCATGTCTTCACCTCCTTTGTCACGGGCCGGCTGGATTCAGGCGTGCCCGGCGTCCATCCGGCAATAATACCAGAAAACTTGCCTGCACCGCCACCGGCGCGGACGATCATCAATCCACCCGGCAACAGCTTCGATACGATCTTGCCCGCCAATTGGGGTTTCACGCCCTCGGCCATGCCGCCCAGCCCGCGCCGGACATGGTCCGCGGGCACCGCCATGCGCGCCATCAATTCCTGGTGCACCCGCGCCTTGTCCCAGCCACCTTCCATGAAGGTCTTTTCATGCTCGGGGCAGACCACCAAAAGGCAATCGGGACCGGGATATTTTTTCACATTGTCAACCGCCCGCAGGCTGGAGGCCATGGTCTCCACCAGTTCCTCCGGTGTCCGCGCCAGGTCGTCGATTACGCCCTGCAAACCATAACCGGCAAAAACCGTCACCGCATTGGCGCCGGCGGTCAGACCGCGGTCCACGGTCAGAGGCTCCCAAGCCGAACCTTCCTCGTCCTCGCAAAAGCAATAGCTGAGCTTGCCCGGATTGCCCAGGGTCGCCCGGTCGACGCCACCGGGTTTGCCGCCGCCAATGTTGCGTACGGCCAGTTGCACCGCCCTGCCAATGGTGGCATTGGCCCGGTTGCCCTGACCCAGGGCATTGCCCTTGCCATTCATGCCAATCTGCCGGGCGATGGGACCGTTGACGATAACCACCGGGCCCACGAACCGCGTCGTGGCCAGCGTGCCGTGCAGGCAATAATCCTCGTCCAGAACCGCCTCGATCGCGGCCAGAACCACCGGCATATATTCCGGCCGGCAGCCGGCCATGACCGCGTTGATAGCCACCTTTTCCACCGTGCAGATATCCAGGTTCGACGGCATCAGGCCCAAGACCTCGTCCGCGGCCCGGGTCGTGCCGTCCAGCATGGCCAGCACCCGGGCCTGGGTCGGTGGAACAACGGGCAGGCCGTCGCTCCAGCCGCGCTCGTAACAGGCCTCGATCAGGTCTTCCTTGGCGCCGATCTGGACATGGCGGGATACCATGGGGGTATCGCCATGGCGGATTTTCAATTCCGTCAGACGGTCCTGCTCCTGGTTCAGGGCACCACAGCCGGGCTTGAACGCCGGCAGGTCCGCACCCAGATTGTCGGCCCCGCTGATGCTTTCCCAGACCGCGCGATCCCAGCCAAAGGTGCGTTCGACCTCCGTCCCATCCTCAAAACGCACCAGGGTCGGCACGATTTCCACCTCCAGGCGATAGGAGTTGTCCAGCATGGTGTCGTCGGAGACGCCCGGAATACCTTCGGGAAAGGCCGGATCGTCCTGGCTGTAAATTGTCAGATCGCATCGTTCAGCGAGTTGTTGCAGTACCGACGCGACCATGACGCAGGTCGGACAGTCCCGCTTAACAATCGCCACCAATCCATTCTCTTGCATTTTCCGATATCCATTCGTGCCTGTCGATTTACATCCTGCAGCATCTTACGCTCTATGGGCCCCACGAAAAGAGGAAAGCACCAAACGGCGCCAACAGTCGACAACTTGCGACAGTTTCGCATCGGATGGATTGTTGTTTCCATGGACGAGACGTCGCGCTAAGATTATCGGGAAGCTGGAGATATTTGGGAGACGTCGGCCTTTTTATTCAAGACCCGACAGCCCGGAGCGACAGTTAAGAGTAATTTTTGGGAGAAATCGCAATGAGTAAAATGTTGAAATTGGTCACCGCGGCCGCGACGGCCATCGTCGCCGCGTCAAGCCTGGCCACCGCCATGGCGGCGGACGCAAAATTACCCAAGTCCATGATTTGGAGCGCTTACGACCTTGGCGCCTCGGGCTATGCCGAGGCATCCGGCATCGCCAATGCACTGCAGAAGAAATATCCCACCCGCATTCGCATCGTACCCGCCGGCACCTCGATCGGTCGCCTGCTGCCCATGACTACCGGCAAGGTCAGCTATGGCTATCTGGCCAACGAAGTCTTTTTCGCAACCGAAGCCCTGTACGATTTTGCGACCCAAGCCTGGGGTCCGCAGAATCTGCGCATCGTTCTGGGCCGGCCCGCCACGGTCGCCCTGGCCGTCGCCAAGGACACCGGCGTCAAGAAAATAGCGGATCTGCGCGGCATGCGGATCGGTTACGTCAAGGGCAACCCGTCCGTCAACGTCAAGAACGACGCCTACCTCGCCTTTGGCGGCCTGAGCCGCAAGGACATCAAGGAAGTCTGGTTCGGCAGCTATCGGGCCATGAAGGATGCGGTTTTGGCGGGTCAACTGGATGCCTTCGGCTCGGTCACCACCTCGTCCAACATGCGGCAGATCGAAGCCTCTCCCCGCGGCCTGATCTGGCCGCCGTTTGAGCCTGAAAACAAGGCCGGTTGGGCCGCCATCCGCAAAGTCGTCAGCTTCATGGAACCCGTAAAAGAAACCAAGGGTGCGGCCCTGTCGGAAGAGAATCCAGTTTGGTTGATGGGTTACCGTTATCCCATGATCACCACCTATGCCCGGACCTCGGCTGATGAAGTCTATAACTTGGTCAAGGCCATCGACGAAACCTACGAGATGTATAACAAGACCACATCGAGTTCGGTCAACTGGGCGGTCGAACGTTCGGGACGCCCCCCCGCCGATGCCCCCTGGCACGAAGGATCGATCCGTTATGCCAAGGAAAAAGGTTATTGGACCAAGGAAGACCAAGCCTGGCACGATGCCCGTCTGGCCCGCTTGAACAAGGTAATTGAAACCTGGGACAAGGCATCCGAAGCGTTCGATCAGATGCGTATTGCCAAGACGGCGGAAGGCGTCAAGGTCGACGCCGAGGAGGCTTGGCCCGCCTGGTGGCAAAAAGCCCGCGACGAATATTTGAAATAATCGCGCGGCCAAACAATTGCGGGGGTGGCGGCCGGTTCATATGGCCGGCCGCCACTTCTAAATTTTCCAAAACCCGCCACTGTTCGTAGCCTGTAGTTACCGCTTGTCATGTTATGGGCGGCGAATGGGATACCGCCGCCCGCCATCCCCGCCTTAGGATTTCATCATGAGTGAGAGTATCGATGCGGTTGTTGTAACCGGCCAGGCTCAGGCAAGGCCGTCGCGGCTGAGTGGGCTAGCCAAATGGCTGGCCCTGGGCCTGGGCACGCTGGGAATTCTTTTCAATATAAATCAAATCTTCAATCTTCAATTTTTCAGCAACACCCTGATCATCGACACGTCGTATTTTTATATTCTCGCCGGCCTTTTCCTATCCCTGGTCTTCTTGATCTATCCCGGCCATGCGCGCGATGCCGGCAGAATCATTTGGTACGACTGGATCCTGTTCGCCATCGCCCTCGGGGCCGCCGGTTTTCTGGCCTATAATGGCGAGAGGATCATCCAGGAAGGCTGGGATCTGCGGGCCCCAATGGTGCCCACGGTCATAGCCGGTGTATTTTGTTTTCTTTGCCTGGAGGCCCTGCGCCGGGTTGGCGGCTGGATCTTGTTTGGCATTTGCGGATTTTTCTTCATCTATCCTTTGTTCGCGGAAAGTATGCCCGGCTTTATGTGGGGCCCAACCAGCCCATTTGATGAACTGGTCCGCCTGCACGCCATGGGCACGGAAAGCATCATCGGCGTGCCCATGCGGGTCGTCGCCGGGCTGTTAATCGGATTTTTGATTTTCGGCTCGGCTCTGGTGGTAACGGGCGGCGGCGAGTTCTTCATGACCTTCGCCACCGCCCTGATGGGACGCAGCCGTGGCGGCCCCGCCAAGGTGGCCATACTCTCCTCGGGCTTTTTCGGCTCCCTCAGCGGCAGCGTCATTTCCAACGTGGTTACCACCGGGCAATTGACCATACCGACCATGAAACGGGTCGGTTATCCCGCGACCTATGCCGGCGCGGTTGAAGCCTGCGCCTCCACGGGCGGCGCCTTGATGCCGCCGGTAATGGGCGCCGTTGCCTTCATCATGGCGGAATATCTCAATGTTCCCTATTCAACCGTGATGATTGCCGCCCTGGTACCGGCTTTATTGTTCTATGTCGCACTGTTGCTTCAGGCTGACAATTACGCCGCCCGCAACAACTTGCAAGGGCAGCCAGCCGGAGAGATCCCGGCACTGCTGCCAGTATTGAAATCCGGCTGGCATTATCTGTTCAGCCTTGTCCTGCTGGTGTATTTGCTGGTTTGGGTTGGGATCGAGGCACACGCCCCGTATTACGCCACACTGGTGTTGCTGGTGACCTCCGTCTTCAAGCGGAATAATCCATTCCGCCTGGGCAAGCTGGTTGACCTGCTCATTGACGCAGTAAAAAATATTACCAATATCGTCGGTATTCTGGTCGGTATCGGGATGATCGTCGGCGCCCTATCCTATACCGGCGTTGGCGGCGCCTTTTCCCGCGAATTGCTGCAGTTCGCCGGCGACAACATCCTGTTGCTGTTATTCTTCGGCGCGCTTACATCCTTTGTTCTAGGCATGGGCATGACGGTCAGCGCCTGTTACATTTTCCTGGCGATTGTTCTGGGGCCGGCCTTGATCGATGGGGGCCTGGACCCGGTCGCATCCCACCTGTTCATTCTCTATTGGGGGATGTTGAGCTATATCACCCCGCCCGTCGCGCTCGCCGCCGTCGCCGCCTCGACCATCGCAGGCTCCAACGCGCTGAAAACCGGCTTTCTGTCCATGCGCATGGGCATCATTAATTTCATTCTGCCTTTCCTGTTTGTGCTGACCCCAACATTGATCATGCGCGGACCGACACTTGATATCATCCATGACGTCACCACGGCGCTGATTGCGGTCTGGCTCATGGCTTCGGGCTTCGAGGGTTGGCTGTACGGCATTGGCCGCCTGCCCTGGTTGGCACGCGGCCTGTTGTTGGTCAGTGCGGTCGCATTCCTGCTTCCAGGAATAGCCACCGACCTGGCCGGGGCCGGGATCCTGATTGCGGTTTTTCTGGGTAGTAAGTTTTTCGCAAACCGCAGGTCAGACGCGACGGCCTGATTGACCCGTGACCCAGGAGCGTTTCCTATGAGATGTCCCTTATCTAGAGCAATTTTCAATCAATTGGATTCGCTTTAGAGATCCAAGTGATTGGTTCAATTGCTCTTTTCTTAAGAGCCCGAGCATGTTTAGAAGAAATATGCTCTAGGGGTCCCGGCCGCCTTCGCTTTGGATTTTTTCCTGCATCCTGCGCATCCCGCCCAGCCAGCGTTCCAGATCGTTGGTCTTGCCATTCATCCAGGTCTGGGCGATTTCGTCCGTAAGGATCAGGAAACGTTCCGCTTCCACCGCCGTGGCGACCTGTTCCGCCACCTCCTCGGGCTCCTTGATGGGCCCGGCGGCATTGCGGGCAAAGGGTTTGTCCGTATCGCCCAGCATCGGCGTCCGCACGCCCAAGGGCGCCAACAGGGAAACCCGGATCCCTTCATGGTGATGGGTGACGGACAGATACTCGGCCAGGCCGACCACCGCATGCTTGGACACGGTATAAGGCAAATTGCCGTGGGACATCAAAATCCCGGCCATGGAGGCGGTGTGGAGAAGATAGCCGCTGCCCCGCGCCAGCATGCCCGGCAATACCGCGCGCACCGCATAGACATGGGCCATGACGTTGACTCGCCATTGGTCTTCCCAGACCGACAGTTCCGTGTTCAGGATTTCCCGGCCCGAGTTGATGCCCGCGTTGTTGAAGAAAATATCGATCGGGCCGTAGGAGTCTTCGGTTGTCTTGACCAGGGCATTGATCTCGCCCTCGTCACCCACATCGCAGCCAACGCCAAGGCCGCCAAATTCGGCCGCAACCGCCCTGGCGCCTTCGCCATTCAAATCAGCCACGACGACCTTGGCGCCCCGCGCCGCGAAATTTCTGACACAGGCGGCCCCGATGCCCGAAGCGCCACCCGTGACAACGGTGACTTTGTCCTGAAATTGCATTTTTGTTCTATCGGCGGCCAACCAGGAAACGGACACCCTCGCCGCCAATCTGCTCGGCATGGGGAATATTCGCATCCAAGGCGAAGGTGTCGCCGGCGCCGCAGGTTACTACCCGGTCTTCCAACGTCACCGAGATTTCACCAGACAGCACCAGGATCGAGGCGCCGAAATCATGCGTATGGGTTGGCTCCGTATGGTTCGCCGCCATCTCCTTGATGGCGATCTCCCTATAACCATTCTGCTGCAATTGCTCACGAAAGGCCGTTTCATCCATGTCCCCGTTCCCCTTGATTAAAAAATTCCCCTATAGCCTACCCTGCAAGGCTTAGGTGTACAATGAACCGCAGACAATTTTTGCTGGAGGAAACGATTATGGAATTTGGCGTTAGCGCACCGATCCGCGGCCCACTGGCGAGCGCGGCCAGTATTCGCACACTGGCGGAAAAGGCCGAGGCATGGGGATACGGTTATCTGACCGTGTCCGACCATATCGTCGTGCCGACGGAGATAAATTCAACTTATCCTTATAGCGAGACCGGCGATTTTCCCTGGGCCGAGGGAGGCGATGTGGAATGTATGGAACAATTCACTCTGTTGTCCTGGCTGGCAGCCATCACCACAAAAATCCGGCTATTGACTTCGGTCACCGTGGTCCCTCATCGCAGCCCGCTGTTCATGGCCAAATCCCTGGCCACCATCGACCAGTTGTCGGGCGGCCGCGTTACGTTCGGCTGCGGCGCGGGTTGGTTGCGCGAGGAGTTCGAGGCACTGGAGCTTCCCCCCTTCGCGGCCAGAGGGCAGGTCACCAACGAGTATATTGAAGCCATCAAGGCGATCTGGACCCAGGCGCGCCCCGTCTACAACGGCGAATTCGTGAAGTTCGACAAGATCGGCATGGATCCAAAACCGGTGCAGAGCCCGCACCCGCCAATCTGGATCGGTGGTGAAAGCGCCCCGGCCCTGCGCCGTGCCGTCGCCATGGGCGATACCTGGTATCCCTTCGGCACCAACCCCAAGTTCGCCATGGACACCCTGGCCGCCTATGGCGCCCGGGTCGGGCGGCTGCACGGCCTGGCGGAAGCGGCCGGCCGCGACCCTGCTTCCATCGGCCTGGCCTATAACTGCGCCTTTCATTCAGCCCAGGCCCAGACCCGTCGGGACGGCGGCCGCCAAATCTGCACCGGCAGCCCGGAACAGCGGGCCGAAGATATCCGCGCCTTCGCCGACCTGGGCACGACCGCGATGATCATCAATCTGACCGCCAACAACCTGAACGCCATGCTGGACCGCATGGAAGAATTCGCCACCAACGTCGTCCCGCTGGTAAACGGATAGATCTACCGGTTCATTCCAGCATAATCGCGGGAGGGTGGTACAGAATTTGCGGCGCGGCGGCTTTGGTCAAGAACGCCCAGTTGGTCAGGGTTTAAACGCAACAGCCTTCAGGCCCGGTCGGGAATGATGTGGGACCAGGGCGAGACTTCATCCTTGAGATCGAGGGTCACTTCGATCAACGCCGGTTGGTTATCGGCCAGGGCCTTTTCCAGGACTGGTTTCAAGCTGGCCGGACTGTCGGCCCGGAAGCCGGCGACGCCAAAGGTCTCGGCCAAGGCTGCGTAACTCGGGCTCGGCAGGTCCGAAGCGATGGTCCGGCCTGCGAAACGCATTTGCTGGTCGCGCTTGACGTTGCCCAGCGCGCCGTTGTTGAAAAGGATGACGGTCAGGCCGATTTGGTGCTGGGCCATGGTCGCCAGTTCCTGCAACGCAAAACAGAAACCGCCATCGCCAACCACCGCCACGGCGGCCTTGTCGGGATTGGCCACCTTGGCGCCCAACGCGGTCGGGAAGGCGAAGCCGAGATTGCCTTGATAGCCGGAGGTAATGTAGGTGCGTGGCTGGTAGACCGGGTAGGCGAAATATGACGCGAAGCCGGTCTGGCAAATATCCTTCACGAAAACGCCATCACGCGGCAAAACCTCGCGGATCGTGTCCAGATAGGCCACATGCGGCTGTATGCTTTCGACCTTGGCGCGGGCGATGGCCTTGGCTTCGCCGATCCGGGCGCGTGCGTTGCTTGTGCGCGAGAATGATTTAGCGGCAGTTTCGGCCAAGGCGCGGGCGCCATCGGCGGAATCCGCGACAATGCCAACATCCGGCTTTAAACGCAGCAATTCCACCGGATCAATTTCAATCCGGATCAACTTGGGGCCGGCCGGCCGGTCGTCGGCGCGCATCATGCCGGTCCATCTGAGATACTGCAACTCGCAACGCGAACCGATGCCGATCAACAGGTCGGTGTCCGGCCACAATTCCCAGGCGGCCGCCGAGGACACACCAAGTTCATGATCCTCCGGCACCACACCGCGGCCGCTGCGAAGCGCCGTCACCGGCGCATCAAGAATTTCGGCCAGCGCCAGCACTTCCAAACTGGCATGCTGAGCGCCGCCGCCGCACATAATCATCGGCCGTTTCGCCCCGGCCAGCAGTTTGCCGGCCGCAGCAATGGCGTCCAGATCAATCTCCGGGCCAACAGGATTTTCCGGAACATCGGGCATCGTGACCAAGGCACTGGCAGCCATGGTGTCCCAGCACATTTCGACCGCCACCGGTCCCGGCTTGCCCGACAACATCTGGCGGAATCCCTCGTCGATCACCGACGGCGCATCCTGCGGCCGCTCCGCGCGACCGGCCCACTTGATAAAGCTGCGCAGGGTTGCCAACTGATCCGGCAGTTCATGCAAATGCCCACGGCCCTTGCCAAGAAAATCCGACGGTACGTCACCGGTCAGACACATCACCGGCGCCGAGCCTGCCACCGCCGTACACAGGGCAGCACCGGTATTGAGGACACCAGGACCGGGCACCACGGTATAGACCCCCGGCCGGCCCGAAGCCTTGGCATAGCCATAGGCCATGTAAGCAGACCCCTGTTCGTGCCGGCTGTTGATCAGGCGGACCCGATTGCCGGCACGCTGCAAAGCATCCATTATCGGGTAGGTTTGCACTCCAGGCAGGCCGAACACCGTATTGACGCCATGCCGCAGCACCGCCTGCACCATGGCGTCGCCGCCGGTCATACGTTCACTCATCAACTTGACCTTCCATCTCGATTTGCTCCGCCACGGTGTTCATCGGCCTGCGCCCGGGCAGGTCTTCCTCGCAATTCACAGGTCCGCCGCCGGAATTTCGAGCGGCAATTTCCTGGGGATCGCGGCCGGCCTCGATACCTGTTCAGTTCAGGTAATCCTTCACCTCCGCCAATGGATCAGGCCCCGATGCCGCCACGGTTCAGTCCGACGGGACGGTAATCCCTGTGACGGCCCCCGGGGGCGCCGGACCGGCCATCCGGGTCATTCCGCCTGCCGGAAAAAAGTTACGGCGGAACCGGTCCCCGGTTGCCCTATTCCGGCATTATGTCCGAGGCGCCCAATCTACGCCGATGCCGCCGCATCGCTTCCAAGCAGCTTGCGCAGATGTTGGTTCACCTGGCCACTGTGATGGCGCGCGACCTTGCCGGTGGGCTGTAGAGCCTCGTCATAGAAAAACGCCGGCAACTCGTCGTCGGCCTCGGTGAAGCCGGCCTGGCGGTTGAATTCCCATTCCATTTTCAAGGCTTCCCGGCCCAGCTCCCGGATGAAGGATGCTTCGAAATTCGTGCCGTGGGCATCGTTCAGCGCAGTGACAATCAGTTCCGCGTTGACATTGGTTACCGATCGGCCGAACAGGCAGAGGCCAAGGGAGTCGGCGGCCGCACAATCAGTTTGAATATCCAGGCTGGCTTCCGTCAGCTCCTCGGTCGTCATGCCGACGCTCTTGTGAGCAGGGATATTGCCGGTTGTGTGATCGGCGCCTTGCGCGGTTACCATCATGGAGATGCCGGTAACTTCGATGATTCGCGGATCGTAGGCGCTGATGCCCTGTTTCTTGATCACCGGCACCCGGGCCACGTTGTAGTGCTCGCCAACCCGAGCGGCGCCTTGGGCCAGGATACGGCCCCGCTCGTTGCCTTTGCGGATATCCTCGAGCGCTGCGTGCATGAAACCGGCATCGCCGAATTCACCTTGGCCGGCCTCCATCAGGACCCCCAACATGGCGCCGACCTCGATCGTATCGACACCCAAATCATTGGCCACATGGTTCGCCCGGGCCACGTCGTCGGGGTCAGTCAGGCCACAATTGCTGCCCATCAGCCCAAGGGTTTCGTATTCCAACGGCGAAACCATTTCATCGCCCTTGTCATCGACATAGACGTTGCTGCACTGGATAAGGCAGCCGGGCATGCAGGCATGGGTCGGTTCGCCGCCGCGTTCAAGGGTCAACTCACGGATATAGCTGCCGCCCAGCTTCAAGGTTTCCTTGCTGGCATCAACCAGCCGGCCGTCGCTGAAATTGCGGGTGGGCAGACCACCGAGTTGGTTGGTTAGATCGGCGACCATCGCCGTACCGTACATGCTGAAGGCTTCGATCGCCTTGTCCGCGCGTAGCAGCTTGCCGTATTCCCGTACGCCGCCCATGACCTTTTTGCGGTCATGGAAGGTGGGCATTTTATTCATATCGGCAACAATCGCCTTGACCTTCTTGCTGCCCATTACCGCGCCGACGCCGCCGCGCGCGGCGATGCGCACAGGCCGTCCCTCGGGATCCGGGAACGAGATGCCGGCGATCAGGCCCTGATACTCGCCGACCGGCCCGCAGAGGGCCATGCTGATCTTGTCGCCGTATGCTTCGAACAACAGCGCCGCGGTCTCAATATTGCCCATGCCCATATATGGCGTGGCGTCATCAAAACCGATCGCGCCGTCCTTGGTGATGCGGATGATCACCCAATCCGTCGAGGCGCCCTTCAGCGTCAAACCGGATATTTCCAATTGGCCGAGCGCAAAGCCAAATGTGCCGCCCGCGTTGGCTTCCTTGATGCCGCCGGTGAGCGGGCTTTTGCAGCCGACGCTGATACGGTTGGCGTTGGAGAAGTTCGTGCCGGCAAGCGGTCCGGCGGAAAAGATCAATTGATTGGCCGGCGACAGCGGGTCGACCGTTGCCACGCCCTGTTCCAGCAGGGTCTTTGCGATGAAGTGCCGGCCAACACGAATGCACGCCGCGCCGTTCAACTCCTCCGTATCAATGGATCGATCATTGAGGTTTATGTGCAAATATTTCCGCATGGTGACTTCACCTTGTGATTGAGGTTGATACGAATGGGCGGGACCGTCGCCACATTGATCGCCGTGGCCATACGCAACCAATCCCATCCCATTACAGCATAAAAATTCATGGTTTACACTAGCATATCCAGACTGCGAGGCGAGCCATGGATTGGCCAAAATCGGCTGGCGCCTATCCTGCCACCTTACGTCGTCCCGACCGGATCGACCCGTTCGCTTGACCCAGCGCAACCGGCGCCAATAGCGCTGTCGCGACTACGGCTTCAATTTGAAACTGACGGTCAGCCATAATTTGTCAATATCGGTGGCGAAAGTGTCGGCCTCGTAATCGGCGTATTGCAGGCTGAGGGTGACCGGCCCCCTGCTGGTCGCAAAGGACTTGGCGAACCCCAGGCTCCATTCGTTGCCGTAATCCGCGCTGCCGTCGTCGTCGCTGAACTGATGGTAAGCACCGAACAGCTTAATGCCCCCGATACCGGCAATCACGGGCAGCGTGGTTTTAGCCGTGCCGTATAAATCGCGCAGACCGCCCGTGGGGGTGGTCAGAAACTGGTCGGTTACGCCGTTGAATTTGTGCAGGGTCGCCAGCGGTGTACTGAAGGCCTGGGTGCCGTTGCCGTCCAACTGTTCGATCCCGGCGCTTAGACGCCAATCGCCATAGCTCAGGCCCGGTTCGACATTGTAGTACCAAAGGTTGAAATCGGCGGGGTTGTTGCCATGGTCGTCCTGGCGCGCCATGCCACCGGCGACGAAGGCGGTGAAATTCTCGTTCAGTTGCTGCCTGGCATCAACCTGCAGACCGTAACTGCCGGTCGAGTTGGCTGCCTGAGAGGCCCGGTCGTAATCCAGAAACAACGCAAAAGGCGTAATCGTCAAAGGTTTAAAGCCACGATACCGCGCCCGCAGGCCATGCCCGTTCAATTTCAACCGGCCGGCCGCCGAATCCCGGCCAAAGACCCGATGCACCTCTTCAAGGTAAAGATATTCCATTTCCAGGCCGGGTAGGCCAGCGTAGTTGAGGCGCGCGGCGTCGAAGGTCTGTTCATTCTGGCGAAAGCCGACATTGCCGATGAAGCGGGCGCTATCCCAGATCACGCGTTGGCGTCCGATTTTGAATCTGGTATCGGCAATGGTGCCATCGGAAATCAGGTAAAGCTGGTTCAAGGCGAAATCATCCGGATCGGCGACGACCGGATAGCGGGTATCGCCGTTGATCGTATCATTGAACTTCTGGGCGCCAATGTGTTCGATCCATTCGACATCAAATGCGCCGCCGATACCATTGATGCGACCGGTTTCAAAGCCGGCCCGCAGGCGAACCGTATGTGCCTCGGCGTCCTTCTGGCGACCCTTCTGATCGACATGCTCCAAGCGGTAACGCGCATCGAATATCGGCTTGCCGCCATCGAGCAGGATCCTGGCGTCTTCGGCATGGACGGGAGTGCAAGCCGAGGCCAACATCAACGCCGCGGCAAGTGGCGGCAAAACGAACCCCAGGCGATGACGGATGGCGCAACCCGTGCGCATGGCAATCTCCTATACAGTTATGGCACGCAAAGCTGCTACGTCGCTCCACGCAACACCTTGACCCTTATCAAGTAACTGAGAATCGACGCAATAATGCGGACATGGCTAGGTGATTTTGAATCCGTATCCTAAAATAGACTTGTCGCGGACCATACGCCTGGGAGATAAACCGATCAGTAGTCACAAGCTTACCAGTCTGGCGGAGGCCATCGCGGCCTTTGTGCCGGACGGCGCCGCTATCGTGCTCGGCGCGGCGTTGGAAAATGCCGTGCCGTTTGCCGCAACCCACGAATTGATCCGCCAGGGTCGGCGCGACTTAAACATGATCGCGCCAATCTCGGATATCTCGACGGATATGCTGATCGGCGCCGGCTGCGTGGCCGAAGTGACGGGCGCCTGGGTGGGCAATGTATCGGGCGGCATGGGTCATAATTTTCGTCGGGCGGCGGAACATTGTCTGCCCAACCCGATCAAGATCAACGACTATTCCAACTTCACCCTCGGCATGGCGTTCTTTGCCGGCGCCTATGGCCTGCCCTATGTGCCGGTCAAATCGATCCTGGGTTCGGATATTTTGAAATCCAACCCGAAGATAAAACTGGCGGAAGACCCGTTCTCCGGCGAGCCTGTTGCGCTGGTGCCGGCACTGAAGCCGGACGTGACGTTCCTGGTCGTGCAGCGGGCCGACCGCGACGGCAATGCCCACATCTGGGGGTCTACGGGCCTGACCCAGGAGGCCTCCATCGCGGCCAGCAAGATCATTGTTCTCGCCGACGAGATTGTCGCGCCAGAGGTCATTGCCTCGGATCCCAGCCGGGTGCTTGTTCCCGGGTTCGTGGTCGATGCGGTCTGTCATGTACCCGCCGCCTGCCACCCCGCGCCGTTGATCGGTAAATGGCGGCGGGACAATGCATTTTTCCACGATTATCACAAGGAAACCCGAGACCCGGAAGATTTTGCCCGTTGGTGCGCTGAATGGGTGCGCGATTTACCCGACCATGCGGCCTATTGCAGCAAGCTGGGCAGCCAGTTGGAAGACCTGCGGATCCTGGGTAATGCCCCTGCCGCCGCCGCCAACTATGCGATCGCGTGAGGCGGCGATGACCGCATATTCGACCCAGGAATTGATGATCATCGCAGCCGCGCGGCAGATCCGGGATGGCGAACGCATCTTCGTCGGTATGCGCCTGCCCATTACCGCCTATGGCGTCGCGCGACTGACCCACGCGCCCAACGCGGTCGGCCTGTTCGAAAGCGGCGTGGCCCGCTACGAACCCGCCGACGGCATGCTCTACACCATGTGCGACGGCCCCAATCAACTGGGCGCGGCGTGGACCACCGGGCTGATCCAGGTCATGGGTCTGTTAAGCGGCGGCCGGGTGCATGCGGGCTTCATCGGCGGCGCGGAGGTGGACCGCTTTGGCAATATCAATACCTCCTACATTGGCGATATCGACAAGCCCACGGTAAAGCTGCCCGGCTCAGGCGGCGCGCCGGACATCGCGGCCATGGCTGAACGCCTGGTGATCATCATCAACCATCAAAAACACCGCCTGGTGGAGAAGGTCGGCTTCGTCACCTCGCCGGGCTTTCTGGATGGCGGCGACGCCCGTAAAAAAGCCGGCCTGCCCGGCGGCGGTCCCGCCGTATTGATCACCGACCGGGCCGTTCTGAAACCCCATGGCCCCACGAACGAATTCCATCTGGCCTCGATCCACCCTGGCCATACCCTGGAAGAAGTGCTGCAAAACACCGGCTGGGCCCTGCAATCCATGCCCGACGTCGCCGAGACCCCGCCGCCCACGAAGGCGGAGATGGCCGCCCTGCACCACATCGACAAGGAAGGCTTTTGGCGCCGCTAGGGCGTGTCGCGAGGCTCAGCCGCCTTCGCGCCGGCGACTTCTATTGCGGCGGCAGGGAAGGCGGCGGCAGGGTGATGTCGAAGCGGCGGCGCAGGATATCGTCGATCAATTCGAAACAGGCGCCTTGGCGCACCACGCTCATGTTCGCCATATCCAGTAAGGTGGATGAGGCGCGATAGGGGTGATACTTGCGCAAACCATGATCGATAATGATATCGGCGATGGCCGTGATCTCCGGCTCGATATCCTCGACCCGGAATTTCGTCCCCTGCAGGGAACGGTTGGCGGAAGACCCGAACAACGGATGTCCGGCGGCCAGGCTAAGGCGGCTGATGGCGGCATGGAAAGGCCCGGCGTTCATCAGCAGGGCGACCGTGCCGTCCTTGGAGCTGCCGGCCAGGCTTCGCGCGGTCAACGCCGTCAACAACGGGTGGGTGGGGTCGCACGGCGCGATCACGCCCAGGGGCAGGTCGGCATCCATGGTAATTGCCTGAACCACGTCATGCGCCCGCTGATCGATCCGGTGAACGGTTTCATGCACCGCCTGATCGCCGATCATGGCATTCAGTTTGCTCGCGGCCCGTCCCTTGGTCTCGAAAATGCGGGCCAGCGCCGCCTCCGAACCGCCGATCAGGGAATAACCCACATCCATGGGTAATATGGCGATGCCGCCCTGGCGCAGCACCGCAAAGGCCCGTTCGGCGTCGCCGTCGATATCATAACGTCCCATCATGGTATTTCGCGCCTGCTTTCGCTAAACTGTCATCCGAATTTCCGCTTGGATTGATAGGTATATATTGATGCGCCTCAACGCCATAGTTTCCCTGACCGACGATCCGCCAATTCAGATAACGCCCTATTCGCCGACCATCGGCGGCGAGGTCAGTGGTATCGATTTGCGCCAGCCTCTGTCCGACCATCAGGTTGCCGGTGTTCGCGCGGCGCTGCTGGATCGTAAAGTCCTGTTCTTCCGGGATCAGGATATAACAACAGAACAGCATCTGGATTTCGCCCGCAACTTTGGCGCCCTGGAAATCCACCCATTCGCCCCGCACAAGGATGGCTATCGCGAGGTTCTGGCCATCACCCATGACCGTGAACGTCCGGGACAGGAAAATGGCTGGCATTCCGATGTGACCTGGCGGCAGCAGCCATCGCTGGGTTCCGTATTGCGCTGTATCGAATGCCCACCCGTGGGTGGCGATACGTTGTTTGCCGATATGTATGCCGCCTATGACGGCCTGCCGGAGGTGGTGCGGGAACAGGTCGAAGGACGCCTGGCCGTGCATGATTTCGAGGGCTTTCGCCTCCGCCTGCGCAAACGCGGGGCGACGGAGGCTGAAATTGAAGACTTCAACAAGACCTATCCCAATCCCGAACACCCGGTCATCCGCAGCCATCCTGAAACCGGACGCAAGGGCATTTATGTCAACGCCGCCTTCACCAAGCACATCGTCGGCATGGCGCCCGAAGAAAGCGGCCGGTTGCTGGCCCTATTGTACCAGCAGGCGAATATGCCCGAATACCAATGCCGGTTTCGCTGGGCTGCCAATTCCATCGCATTTTGGGACAACCGCGCCTGCCAGCACTACGCTGCGTCGGACTATTGGCCCCATAACCGCAGGGTCGAGCGGGTGACGATCATCGGCGATACGCCGTTCCATGAGCCCGGGGGTCCGGCCACCGACATGCATGAAAGCCCGTTTCGCGGCCGGATCGAACGGCAGCGCACGGAACCGGGACCCAATCTGTTCAAATCCTAGGCTGGATCGTTGGCCCACCTATACGCCGTCCGCCTTGTCGTATTACACTAGCCCTCTTCCGGGCCTGCGGGACGCCTGTGGATTTGCAGCAATAGGGATGCCAGATGGCAAATGACGGCAAGGGGCCAGGCGATTGGTTCACGGAACAGCTGACCGACCTGAAATTGGACCTGGGCCGGTTGGAGGAAAAGCTGCGCGCGCCAGACGGCCGAGGCGCGGCCGGGGGGGATCGTCAACGCCCTACGACCTCCGCGCCGGTTTCGCGCCCGCCCACCATTGCGCCGCCGCCAACAATTGCGCCTACGCCCATCATCGCCCCGCCGCAAATCGCACCGCCAAGCACGCCGGCGTACCGGTCGCCATCAAGACCGCCCCAGCCGCAAGCGCGGGCCGAAACGCCCAGGGCGACGCCGGCTCAGGCCCGCCGCACGGCGCCGGC
>JAQBYC010000053.1 GCA_027623205.1 Pseudomonadota bacterium
GCCTAGCAAATAAAAGCGGACATTTAATGTGCTACAAAAACCGGACATCTGTATGTGTCATTGACACGGCGCATTGGCCACCCAGCATACCGGCATAACCCACGCTGTTGTATTTTTTTTGTTTCCAGCACGCGATGCGGCAAACTGTCGCTGGATCAAGTTAGCCGGGGCGATGCTGCGGTCTTCC
This sequence comes from Pseudomonadota bacterium, assembly GCA_027623205.1. GTDB lineage: Bacteria > Pseudomonadota > Alphaproteobacteria. Next base: position 188 of record JAQBYC010000053.1, read on the forward strand.
CCCGGTATAATGTTTATTCTCGTTCGCAGAAAAAAATGCCCTACGGTTATCGGCAAAGGGATGCTAGCGCGCAAACCCCTGGGCGCTGTACGATGCCGGCCAATCGATTCGCACTGGAGATTGCCGACCCATGAGTTGGGACAAAGAAATCACAGAGATCCATCAGCGCCGCGCCCTGGCCAAACAGCATGGCGGCCCGGAGGCCGTCGCCCGCCACCACGCCAAGGGACGGATGACCCTGCGGGAGCGGATCGACGGCTTGATTGACCCCGGCAGCTTCAAGGAAACCGGCATGGGCGCCGGCGGCTCCGAAAGGGATGAACACGGCAATCTGACCGGATTCACGCCGGGCAATTTTATTCTGGGTTTTGCTAAAATCAACCAGCGGCCCTGTATCGTTGGCGGCGAGGATTTCACCATCGGCGGCGGTTCACCAACCGTCGCGGGCTTGCGCAAAAGCGTTTACACGGAAGAGCTGGCCTGCCGCTACAAAATCCCCCTGGTACGTCTGCACGAAGGCGGCGGCGGCTCTGTCCTGGGTGCCGGCGGCAAGAAGGGCGGCGGCCCGGTCGGTGATAGCGTCGCCGCGCCCCCACGCTTCAAATCCGTGGCCGAGGCCATGGCTATGGTGCCCGTCGCCTCCGCCGCGCTAGGGCCGGTGGCGGGGCTGCCGGCGGCGCGTCTGGTCGCCTCGCACTTCGTCACCATGAGCCGGGATACGGCACAAATCCTGATCGCCGGGCCGGCGGTGGTGGAACGTGCCCTGGGCATCTCCATGAGCAAGGAGGAATTGGGCGGCGCGGCGGTGCACGCAGCCAACGGCGTGGTCGATGCGGTGGCCGAGAACGAGGCCGAAGCCCTGGCGCAGATCCGCGCTTTCCTTGGTTACATGCCGCAGAACGTCTGGGAACTGGCGCCCGTAGTCGATACCGGCGACGCCCCTGACCGGGCCGAAGAAAAACTGGCCAGCATAATTCCCCGCAACCGGCGCAAGGCCTTTGATATGCGGAAATTGATTGCTGCGGTGGCCGATCTGGGTTCCTTCTTCGAAATGGGCCGCAAATATGGCCCCGGGCAGATTACCGGTCTGGCCCGCATGAATGGCCAAAGTATCGGCATCCTGGCCAACGATGGCCGCTTTTACGCCGGCGCCATGACCGCCGAGGGCGCACAGAAGGTCCGCCGTTTTATCGAAATTTGCGACACCTTCCACCTGCCCATGATTTCCCTGGTGGACGAACCAGGTTTCATGATCGGACCGGAGGCGGAAAGTGGCGGCGCGATCCGCTATGGCACGGCGGCGGTCAATGCGGCGGCCACCTATTCAGCGCCCTGGGCCTCGGTTATCGTGCGCAAAAATTACGGCGTGGCGGCGGCAGCCCATTACGGTCCCGATGCCTATATTCTGGCCTGGCCCTCGGCCGAGATGGGCGCCCTGCCACTGGAGGGCGGCGTCGCGGTCGCGTTCGGGCGCGAGATTGCGGCAGCGGAGGATCCGGAAGCCAGGCGCAAGGAACTGGAGGATGAATTGGCGGCCCGCCTGTCGCCTTTCCCACGATCGGAATCCTATAACTTTCATGAATTGATAGATCCCCGCGAGACCCGGCCCATGTTATGCGACTGGATCAAGCTGGTGCAGCCGCTGTTGCCACGGTTGCTGGGGCCCCGCCACTTCGGCATCCGGCCCTAGCGCGCCGGCGGGACGGCACCCATGCGGGAAAAGGAACTACGCCTGGCCTTGGTTTGTTACGGCGGCGTATCGCTGGCCGTCTACATGCACGGCGTCAGCAAGGAAATTCTGAAACTGGCCCGCGCCTCGGCCGACTATCAGGCGGGCGCCGAGGCGGGCGGGCGGGCCACGAACAGCGATTACACGGATACGGAAGCCGTCTATCTGGATCTATTGCGCGAGATCGGCCAACACCTGAATTTGCATGTGGTGGTGGATGTCATCGCCGGTGCCTCGGCCGGGGGTATCAATGGTATTTTACTGGCCCGGGCGCTGGCCCTGGACCTGGCCTTTGATCCATTGCGCGCCATGTGGCTGGACAAGGCGGATGTCGCTGAATTATTGGCACCGGACCGCCGGGCTACCATGTGGAGCAAATGGATCCTGCGCCCGGTACTTCACTGGGGCCTGACCCGGCGCAGGATGGCCCGCATGACCCCAGATCAGGAAATGCGGGACAAGCTGTCGCTTTTTATCCGTTCGCGCTGGTTTCGCCCACCATTCGGCGGCCCGGCCCTGTGCGACACGCTGTATGACGGCATGGTCGCAATGGGCGATGACAACGGTTCGCGCAGCTCGCTGACGCCACCCGGCCAATGGCTGGATCTGTACGTGACCTTGACCGATTTTTTTGGCTACAGCCAACCCATCCCGCTGCATGACCCGAATGTGATCACCGAACGGGAACATCGCCATACCCTGCTTTTTCGCCACCGCCATTTCACTTCAGGAAATGTCACCACTGATTTCGATGCGCCCCATTTGCCAGCTCTGGTTTTCGCCGCACGGGCAACCTCGTCTTTCCCCGGCGCGTTTCCACCGGCCCGGATAGCCGAGATCGACCGCCTGGTGGACCGGCGCAAGGCGCGCTGGGACGGGCGGCAGAATTTTCTGGCAAGAAATTTCGCCGCCTATGAAACCGCTGGGCAGAATCCAGAGGATACAGCCTTCATCGATGGCAGCGTGCTCAATAACAAACCCTTTGCCCAGGCCATTGAATCCATCAAACAGCGCCCCGCCAACCGCCAGATTGACCGCCGTCTGGTTTATATCGATCCCGATCCCGAGAAGGCCAGTGCGAACGGCGGCAGTCCAAACCGCGCGCCCAGCATGCTGCGGACGCTAAAGGGCGCCTTGTCGGATATTCCGCGGAATGAACCGATCCGCGACGAACTGGAATGGATACATGGTTTCAACGTTCGGGTCGGCCGCCTGAAAACCGTGTTGGATAGCGCCATGCCTCGGATCGGCGACCTGGTGGCCGAGGTCATGGGGGATGCCGTTACGACCCCCTTCAAGACAGAGCAATTTGCCGAATGGCGGGCCAGTGCCGGACGCTTGGCGGCGGAAAGATCCGGTTATGCCTTTGAAGGTTATGTGCGCCTGCGGATCGAAGCGGTAATCGAACAACTGGCGACCATTCTGGCCCGTTCCGGCCAGCGCCGGGCAGACCGGACCGCCATTGATGGCTGGGCCGCGCGGCTACGGAACTGGGCAAACGAGGCCGGGATCTATCCCCGGAACGGTGTCGGCGAGGTGGCGGCACAGGCGGCCTTTTTACGCGGCTTGGACGCAGATTACCGCGCCCGGCGGTTGCGCTTCGTGGTACGCGGCCTCAACGAATTGTACGGTACATATCGCGCCTCGGAAAGCGCGGCCGCCCTGGATCGGACGAAGGGGCGGATCTATGATCTGTTGGAAGATCTGCGGCGCTGCCGCGACCCGGCGTCACTAAGCCGCCGTTGTCAGGACATGGCGGCAGCCATCGAAGCCGGCCGCGAGGACAACATCAGCGCCCTGATAGGCCTGGTGGCCGACGATTTCGGCCTGAGCGGTTTGAGCCGGCGGGTCGACGGGATGCTTGATCAGGCGACCAATACCGACCTACCCGCCGAAGCAGGGCGGGCCTTGCTGCACAGCTTCATAGGGTTTGCCTTCTGGGATGTATTGGCCTTTACGGTTACCTCGTGGCGCGACATTGGCGAATTCGATGAAATCCGCGTGGACCGGATTTCACCCGATGACGCCGAAAGCCTGAACCGGGGCGGCGCCGAGGCAATTTTAAAGGGCGTCAGTCTGGGTCACTTCGCCGCCTTTTTCAGCCGCCGGCACCGGGAAAACGACTATTTGTGGGGCCGCCTGCACGGCGCGGAGCGTTTGATAGATATTGTCATCAACAGCGCCGCGTTGGAGGACGCGGCAGCCGGCATTGATGTGATGGCGATAAAAAAACGGGCGTTTACCGCAATCCTGGACTCCGAAGCGCTGCATCTGGGCAAAAGCGCTGATCTGCTGGCCGAACTGCGCCAGGAGATTGCGGCGCTATAGGCCGGGTGCTTGTCCCCGGTCAACGGCGCCTCTACACTTCAGCGATGTTGTAGAGAGGAGCGTTGCCATGCCTGTTGAATTCACCCGGGTCGAAGAATTCGCCCTGATCACTTTGAACCGGCCGGAAGCCCTGAATGCCTTGAACGTCCAGGTCGTCAAGGATATCGGCGCGGCCATCGACGAGGCTGCCGCTTCCGATGCCCGCGCCCTGTTGATCACTGGCGCCGGCGACAAGGCATTTTGCGCCGGCGCCGATATTTCCGAGTTCATGGGCCGCAATATTGTCGAGGCCATGGCCGCGACCGAGTTGGGCCAGAAGACATTCGCCAAGCTGGATAGCCTGGCTATTCCCTCGGTGGCGGTCATCAACGGCTATGCCTTGGGCGGCGGCCTGGAACTGGCGACCGCCTGTACCCTGCGCGTGGCCACGGCCAACGCCAGGCTGGGGCTGCCGGAAATCAAGTTGGGCCTGATCCCCGGCTATGGCGGCACCCAGCGCCTGCCCCGTCTGGTCGGCCAGGGACGCGCCCTGGATATGGTCATGACCGGCCGCATGGTCGATGCGAACGAAGCCTTGAGCATGGGACTGATCAACCGGCTGGTCGAAGCGCCCGCCGTGACGGGCGCCGTTGCCTATGCGCGGGAGTTCGCAGGCTTTTCGCTACCGGTCCTGCGCTATGGCCGGGAAGCCGTCATGCGGGCCGATAACACCGCCCTGGCGGAAGGCTTGTTAATCGAACGGGATCTGAACACCCTGGCCTTCCAGGGCGAGGATGCAAGCGAAGGCGCCAATGCCTTTCTGGAAAAGCGGACGCCAAAATTCAGGGACCGCTGAGCATGGCGGCTGAAGCGACGCAAGGTAAGGTCATCGCCGTAACGGGCGCCAGCCGGGGCATCGGCTCGGGGCTGGTGGCGGAACTGGCGGCGCGCGGCCATACCATTGGCTGCCTGTCGCGAAAGGGTCAGGGACCGGAAGATCGAGAGGTTCCGGGCGCGTTGATCAATCTGGTCTGCGATATGGAGGATGAAACGCAGATCGCGGCGGCCCTGGGCACGCTGGCGGAACAGGCCGGGCGCATCGACGTGCTGATCAATAACGCCGGGCTGCATCAGGAAGGCGTCAGCGCGGATTTTCCCAAGGCCGATTTCGCCCGTATCCTGGCGACCAATATCACCGGGCCGTTTCTGGCCTGCCGCGAAGTCTACCCCCATATGGCCGCCAACGGCGGCGGCCTGATCATCAATATCGGCTCGTTCTTCGAACGTTTGGGCGTCAAGCGGAACCTGGCGTACAATTGCTCCAAGGCCGCCCTGGGCGCCCTGACGCGAACCCTGGCGGTGGAATGGGCGCCGGAGAAAATTCGCCTGATCGACGTGGCGCCCGGTTTTGTGTTGACCGACCTGAATGCGAAATATGTGAAAAGTGATAGTTTTCAGGCCTTCATTCGCCGCCGCATCCCCACGGGCGCAGCCAGCACCGTCGAGGAAGTCGCGCGCCTGGTCGCCATGCTGGTTGCCGAGGATCTGCCTAATCTTACCGGCGAGACCATTTTCATGGATGGCGGCCAGGGCATCAACCAATAGGGTCTGAATTATGAAAGTGTTACAGCGCCTGGACAACAGCCTCACCCTACCCGAGGAGGAGCGTCTTGTGCTGGATGCGGTGCGCGCCCTGGGCCGGGATCAACTGGCGCCGCGGGCAGCCGGGCATGACCGCACCGGCGAATTTCCCTGGGACAACGTGCATGCCATCAACAAGCTGGGTCTGAACGGCATGTTCATTCCCGACGAGTATGGCGGCGCCAGGATGTCCTATGTGGGCTATCTCGCCGCCATCCGCGAAATGGCCAAGTCGTGCGCGGCCACGGCCATGGTCTGGGGCACGACATTTCATGCCGTCAAGCCGGTGATCGACTTCGCCAGCCACGAACAAAAAGCCAAACTATTGCCCAAAATCGCCGATGGCGGCCTGGTCTCGCTTTGCATTACCGAACCCACCGCCGGTTCAGACGCCACCGGCATGAAGACGCGCTTCACACCCGATGGAGACCAAATCGTCATTAACGGCGGCAAGACCTTCATCACCTGCGGCGATCATGCGGATTTGTATGTGCTGTTCGGCAAATGGTCGGAAATTGAAAATGACAAGGCCTCGATTTCCGTGGTTCTGGTGGAAAAGGGTGCGGAAGGCCTATCGGTTCTGGGCAAGGAGGACAAGATGGGCCAGCGCGCCGCGTCCACTGTCAGCCTCGCTTTCGACGACGTGCGGGTGCCCCGTGAAAACCTGATGTGCGAACCCGGCGATGGCCTGAAAATCCTGTTCTCGGCCCTGAACAAATCCCGCCCCTCCATCGCCGCACATGCCCTGGGCATTGCCCGCGCCGCCTTTGAAGACGCGGTCGGCTACATCAATCAACGGCGCCAATCGGGGCGCAATATCATCGAATTCCAGGGTATCCAGTTCATGCTGGCCGACATGGCCACTGATCTGGCCCTATGCGAAAGCTGGCTGTGGCGGATCGGCGCCATGATTGATGCCGGCGAAGACGATATCGGCATCGAAGCCTCCATGCTGAAAATGCGCGCCTCGGACGTGGCCATGCGGATCACCACGGATGCAGTGCAATTGTATGGCGGTTATGGCTATTGCAAGGACTACCCCGTGGAGCGCTATATGCGGGATGCCAAGATCACGCAGATCTATGAAGGCACCAACCAGATCCACCGCCAGTTGATCGGGCGCTCCTTCATCGAGAGGTGAGGTAGTCGTCGCGTCCAAGGGAAAAGAAACTGAGGTCGAGGCCGTAATGGAATTGCAAGCCGCCCGGTCGCAAACCAATCTTTTTCAGCACCTGTTGCGAGCCCAGGTTTTCGGGATGGGTGACGGCGACAATCGGATCGAATGCCAATTCCCGAAAACCATGATCAAGCACCTGCGCCGCCGCCTCGGTCGCCACGCCTTGGCCCCAGGCTGCGGTTGCGTAACGGTAACCAATTTCGATCAAACCGGACTCTTCCAGGAAAAACAAAGCACACCAACCCAGCATCATCTCCACACCGGCCCATTCTACCGCCCAAATCGCACCAGGTTGCGGCCAGCCGCCGGTGATTTTCCGGCGCCAGTTGTCGCGCTGCTCCGCCGCCATCGGCGGCCCATGAGGAAACAGGTAGCGGCCCACATCCGGGTCCATGTTCATGGCGACACAAAATTCCAGATCGTCCAGCCGCAAGGGCCGTAGACGCAGACGTGCGGTATCAAGGTCAGGCGGCATTCGCCGCCGGCAGGGCCGTGCCCGCAATCTGGCAACGCCACAGAATGCGCCGGGCCGTAGGGTCGAACGCGTCGCGGCGATGCAGGGTGGAGCGGTTGTCCCAGATCAGCACATCGCCGGGTTGCCAGTGATGGGAATAGTTGAACTTGTCGGCCACGCAGTAATCCCACAGCCGGTCCAGCATCGCCTCGCTGTCCGCGACGTCCATACCTTTGATGTAGGCGTTGGTGCGGCGGCCCAGAAACAGCGCCTGGCGGCCATTTTCCGGATGCGTAATAACGACCGGGTGGACCGCGCCCGGCGCGTCCCGCACATCGGTCACCGGGTCCATACCCTTGCGCAATTCGCCGGCCGATGTGTAGGAGGAATTATGCAAGGCCCGGGCGCCCTGGACGGCGGCGCGCAGCTCCGCCGGCATCTGCTCCCAGGCCGCATACATATTGGCAAACCAGGTATTGGCCCCAGTGGCGGGCACCTCGTGCCCATACAACACCGAGGCCGTGGGCGGCACGTCCAGATAGGTCATGTCGGAATGCCATTCCGCCTCGCCATAACCCAGGGCGCCAATAGCCTTGCCGTTCTCCACCACGTTGGAGATGATCCACATATCGCGCGCCTCGTCGGCGCCGGCATCCGAACGCAGGTCTTTTTCACTGCCGGGGGGCGGCTCCAATGGCCCGAAACGGGCCGCGAAGGCAACCAGCTGGGCTGGGGTCAATGTCTGGCCCCTAAACAACAACACGCAACGTTCCAGCCAAGCCTGATGAATGGCCGCGAATGTCCCGTCATCAAAGCCCGCGGCCAGATCAACGCCGTCCACCCGGGCGCCTATGGCATCGTTAAGCGGTGACATCTGCATAGCCAAACCCCCTTCATTTCGCTGTCTGCGATCATGCCCGGAATTGGCGCGAACATCCACCTATCCATCCATGAAATTCAGTCACGCCACGGCAAGATTATTTCCAGCCCGTACATGAACGGTTTTTTCCAAGGGCCCTATGTCCCCGCAATTCCAGGGCCGGCGCGTGTGGCGTCAAGACGCCCTGGCGTCCGGGTTATAGTAGGTTCCTTTGCCCTCCTGCCTGACGATGCCGGCGGCTCCCTTGTGCACCAGCACGCCGGGCGCCATGGGCCGACCGTCCTCACGCAGCCAAAGCCGCAACAACAATCTCTTTCGCGCCGCATCGCCGGCGTCCTCGAACGCCGATCGATTGTGCAGCAACAGGCAGTTGTTGGCGATGCTGAGTTCACCCGGCTCCATCATCAACTCCAGTTTCACATCGGGGCGCTCGGTGACGGACTCCAGGAAATCCAGCGCCTCCAATTCCCTTTCGTTGAGCCGGATATGGCCTTCCTGCACGGCCAGATCGATATAGCCGCGGATCAGGATCACGGACGGCACACCCTCGGCAACCGAGAAGACCGGGACCCGCTCCCTGGTGACCAGGGGCTCGCCGGGGGCCTGCTGGCCAAAGCGGTGATGGTGATAGCCTCGATAGAGCACCTCGATCAGGTCCGGCCGCTCTTGCAGCACGATGTTGTGCGCGGTCAGCCCGCTGGCGTAACCGCTGATGCCACCCGAGACCGCCTGACGGACGCACAGCATGGCAAGATGATCGCAGCGGTCGGTATGCAGCAAAAGCCGCCGGCTGCTGCGGTAGGCGCGCTCGTGGGGATCATTGCCGCCGACATTGACGACCTCGCCGATCAGATCGCCCAGGGGGCTCTGGGACGTGGGCCGGCCGAAATGGCTGCCAAAGCCCAGATACATCAGACCCATGTCCGCCGCATCGATGTCGGCCACCGGAAAACCGCGCAGGATCAGGATGCCGCGGCCGCGCTGGACCTCTTCCCGCCAGCCGGCGACATCGTCGGCTATGGCCTCCAGAGGAAAGCGCGCGCGGGTAACGTCCCCATTGTCGCGCGTCTCCGCCTTGAGCGCAGCCAGCCCGGCCTCCAGTGCGGACAAATGGCGGCCGTCGAGTTCGATGGTCAGATCATTCTTCGAGGCGAAGTCCGAGGCACGCCAGGCCGCCGCATGGTCGAAGGGGTGGATGGCTGCGTGCATGGCGATACTCCCGTTACGGTTCCCTGTTTCGCTTTTTCGGGAATGGTGCCAGATTTCGCCGCGTGGCCGCAACAGCGAAATCCGCGGATAGGAATGAGCACGCCATCATCGTCAAGCCATGCCAGATCGCCAACCAACAGGTGCCGGCGATGGCGCATCACGCTTGCGGTCCCCGCGGCAAAGATTGCCTGCACCTGTCATGACGATTACCATTCCGGCCGAATGACGTAAGCGGTCGGGGACCGTGGCCGGGGCGGTTGCGCCAACAGCCAGGGGCGTTCCGCGGCGCATAAATAGGTGAGAGCAGGCGATGAACCAGGCGACGGCGACTCTGCCCGGCAATCTGCTGCGCATATTGGCGGCGCATTCCAGCCAATCCGAGGCGGCGCGGCAGCTGGCCGGCGAAAGCGTGGACGCGATGCGAAACGCCGGGTTGTGGCGCCTGCTGGTGCCGAAACGCGCGGGCGGTGACCAGCGCGACTTTCGTGAAGCAGCGTCGCTGATCGGCGCCTGCTCGCGCCATTGCAGCGCCGCCGGCTGGGTATTGATGGTCTCCGCCGCGCACGACTGGATCATCGGCGGCTTCCCCGAGGCGGCGCAGGACGACGTCTGGCGGCACGGCCCCGACGGCGTCACGCCCGGCTCACTGGCGCCCAGCGGCGTGCTAACGCCGGTCAATGGTGGTTTCAAAATTTCCGGCCGCTGGTCGTTCAATTCCGGGGCGGCCCACGGCGAATGGTTCCTGCTGGGCAATGTGGAGCGCAGCAGCGGCAAGCCCCGCCTTTTTCATGTGGTGGTGCCCCGGGCGGACCTGACCCTTGACGACAACTGGCGGACCATCGGCTTGCGGGGGACGGGCAGTGTGGACGCCACCGCCCAGGATGCCTTCGTGCCAGAACACCGCGCCATGGATTCGGGCCTGCTGCTTGGCGGCCGCGGCGAATGGGCTAGGCGGCATGATAGCCGTCTTTACCGCATACCGATCATTCCGGGCCTGGCGGTTTACCTGGCCGCTGCCGCGGGCGGTATTGCGGAAGGGGCGTTCGATGCCGCGCTGGAACTGATCACCAGCCAGACGGACCGATACACAGGAACGAAGAAGCTGGAACGGCCGGGAATGCACATGCGCCTGGCAGAGGCGCGTGGCGAACTTGCCTGCGCCTCGTCCTTGGTCGCCGATACGCTCGATCTGTTGCTGCGGACGGCGGGTCAGGATGACAGCCCGGCGCTACGGGCGCAGGCCAAGTTTCAGGCCGCCTATGCCGTCGAGCTGTTTCGCCGCGCCGTCGATCGGTTGATGGCGGCGACCGGCGCGCGCTCGGCCTTCGATGACAGCGCCCTGCAACGGGCCTTTCGTGACCTGACCATGGCCGCCAAACACGAGATGATCAACTTCGATACGTCCGCGCAAGCCTATGGCCGCACGTTGGTGGGCTTGGACACGCGCGGTTTTCCGCTTTGAAGATAACCCATGGCGCTGCGCTCCCGTGCGCGGACCAGACCATTTTGAAAACAGGTATTCCGGGGAGGAAAAGTTATGACCAGCCACGCCAATAGCGGCCTGAGCGGTGCGGATATCCGCGCCAGGCTGAACCATCCGGTGGTCGATGCGGATGGCCATATGATCGAGTGCACCTTCGCCGTGTTGGATTTCGTGCGCCAGGTCGGCGGCCCGGAAATTGCCAGGCGGTACGAGGAGATGTTGCGCGGCGATCAAACCGGTCCCGGCCGGCGCGCCGTCTGGGTCGGCAACTCCGGCCCCGGCTCCATCGACCGGGCGACGGCCATGCTGCCCAAGCTGTACCGGGCGCGGCTGGACGATGCCGGCATCGATTTTGGCGTCGTCTATGGCACCCTGGCCTTGAGCGTCCTGCGGCTGGATGACGACGAATTGCGCCCCGTGGTCTACCGGGCCATGAACATGCTGTATGCGGATATGTTCAAGGATGTCTCCGACCGGCTGACCCCGGCGGCGCTAATTCCCATGCACACAGCCGAGGAAGCCGTGGCGGAGCTTGACTTCGCGGTGGGCGAACTGGGGCTGAAGGCTGTTGTCGTCAACACCCTGCTGTATCGACCCGCCCCCGAGGTCGTGCGCGAGGCGCCCCATCTGGCGCATTTGGCAATGAATCTCGAATCCCCCGGCATCGATATGGGCGACGCTTATGATCCGGTCTGGGCAAAATGCGTCGAACTGGGCGTCGTGCCCAGTTGCCACAATGCCTTTCGCGGGCGCACCACCACCCATGGCTCGCCGAAGAACTATTGCTTCAATTCCCTGGGCAGCTTCGGCGACGGCAGCGAGTATTTCTGCCGCTCGCTGTTCTTCGGCGGTGTGCCGCACCGGTTTCCTGATTTGAAATTCTGCTTCCTGGAAGGCGGCGCCGGGTGGGCCGCACAACTCTATAACAGCCTGTTCGAATATTGGGAGAAGCGGAATGTAGCGGCCCTGGCCCGCAACCTGGACCCGGCCAAGCTGGATATCGATCTGCTGGTCGAGATGTTCGAGAAATATGGCGACGCCCACCTTACCCCGGAACGGGTCCGCGCCGATCCGCACCAGCCCGCCTCGACCCAGTTTTTCGGGGCGCCCGAAGAACTGGACGATTTCGCCGCCTCCGGCGTCAGGGCGGCGGACGATATCCGCCGTATCTTCGATGCCAACTTCTATTTTGGCTCCGAGGCCGACGACCGTATGACCGCCGTCGCCTTCGACAGCAGATTGCACCACTGCGGCGCCAAACTGAACGCCGTTTTGGGTTCGGACATCGGTCATTGGGATGTGCCCGATATGACCAAGGTGATGGTCGAGGCTTATGAACTGTTGGATGACGGCTTTGTCACCGAGGACGATTTCCGCGATTTCACCTATGCCAATGTGGTCCGCATGCATACGGGCATGAACCCGGATTTCTTCAAGGGCACCGTGGTCGAGAGCGAGGTGGAGACGCTTAAATCCGAAACCACCTAAGTTATGGCAACTCAGACTTGAGCGGAAGCCGGCAGCGTGATCGTCGCGCGGAGTCCCGGGTGGTTGTCGCTCAACATGAGTGAACCGCCGTGGGACTCGGCAATGGCGCGCGCAAGGCTTAGGCCAAGCCCGGCGCCGGGCTCGATGTCCATTTCCAAAGCCATTTTCGCCTCTCTGGCAACGGGTTCATAAAGCTCCGCCAGGTCCGCCAACAGGGCGGAGAGGTCAGTAGCTTGAAACTGTTCGCGCGAGGAACCGGCATCGAGTTGGTCGATAGAAGGCAGGGCTGCGAAGACTTTGAGCAGCTCGTCAATATCCTCAATGATTGCTGCGAGCGCCGTCTTCGCCTCGGCCAATGTGGCCGCGCCGCGCGCCGCGTCTTCCGCCTCGGCGCGAATACGCGAAAGTGGCGTGCGCGGATCATGGGCGATGTTGTCCGAGACTTCATGCAGACCAGCCATCAGCCGTTCAATGGGATCAAGCATGGTATTGAAGGTCGCCGACAATCGGTCAATCTCGTCGCCGGACCCTGATACCGGCAGGCGTCCCGTCAAATCGCCCGTTACGATCGCGCGGGCGACATTGCCTGCAATGTCGACCCGGTTCAACATGCGATGGCCCGCCAGAAGACCGCCTGCGATCCCCAGCACCAATGTCGCCAATAGTCCCCAAATCGATGCCTGTCCCCAAGATCAATAGTTCTTAATGTCGGGCGGAAAAATGGAGCATGCGACTCTGAAATTGCACGCCCTGACCGCCCCTACTGGACCACCCCTCATTGCCCTCATTCACAGAGGCAAACAGGCGATCGCCGATGCAGAGATACTGGTTCAGGCATTCATCGTACAGGCGGCCCGGGGGGACTCGATTGGACCGAAGCGGCTACGGCCCCTGAATTTCCGGATGATCCGTCAACCGCCCAGTTCTTTTCGCAATAATGCCGCGCCGGCTCCCAGCGCCTTCAGCTTGCCCTCGGCGACGTGACGGGGCATGGGCGCCATGCCGCAGTTGGTACAGGCGATGATCCGTTCCGGAGCAACGAATTCGAGGGCCGCGCGCAGCGTGGCGGCAACCTTTTCCGGCGTCTCGATCTCCGTATTGGCGACATTGATGGCCCCCACCAGAACCTCCTTGTCCTTCAGCAAGCCAAGCACCGACAACGGCACTCTCGAATCCGCGCATTCCAGTGAAACCTGATCAATACGGCTTTCGTTGAGGGCCGGGAAGAATTCCTCGTATTGACGCCATTCCGCGCCCAGCCCCTCTTTCCAGTCGATATTGGCCTGGATGCCATAGCCGTAACAGATATGCACGGCCGTCTTACAGCTTAACCCCTCGATGGCCCGATGCAGGGCATCGACACCCCAGATCGGAACCTGGTCCATGAAGGCGTTGAAGGCCGGTTCATCGAACTGAATGACGTCGACGCCCAAGGCTTCCAGTTCCCGCGCCTCCTGGTTCAGAAGTTCGGCAAACGCCATGGCCATTTCCGGCCGGCTGCCGTAATGGGCATCCGCGATGGTGTCGCAAATGGTCATGGGGCCGGGCAGCGTGAATTTGAACTGGTGATCGGTTCGTTCCCGGCAGAATTTCACCCCATCCCCATGCACGGATTTCTTCCGTCGCAGCGCGGCCGTCACGGTTGGCACCTGCGCGTCGTAGCGGTCATCGCGAATGCCCATGGTGGTCATGCGCTGCCAGTCGATCCCTTCGATCGCTTCCAAAAACCCATGGACGAAATGTTTGCGGAACTGCTCACCGTCACTGACGATATCTATGCCCGCGTCTTCCTGAATCTTGATCCAGGCCAGGGCCGCGTCCTGCTGACCTTCGATCAGGGCCGCCCCCTCCAGGCGCCAGGGCGCCCAAAGCGCTTCGGGTTCCGCCAACCAGGCCGGTTTCGGCAAACTGCCCGCCACTGTGGTCGTAATCATCGCATCCCCCCTTGAACGATTATTGCCCGACAGCCGTGATCGCCATGGTGAGTATAACCAGAATTGCGAAACTGCGAAGCGGGGTGAATTCGCGCTTCACTGCATGAATTTTGCCCGAGGAGCCTCAACTACTCCGCAAGTTCCAGCTCGATGATCACGGCGCCGCGTTCGACGTTGCCACCAACCTGACAATGTACGGCCTTCACGACGCCCGCACCTGGCGCGGTAACGCGAATTTCCATCTTCATGCTTTCCAGCACAACCAGCACTTCACCCTTGGCAACCGTGTCACCGGATTTTGCCGGCGCGGCAAGGACCTGCCCCATCAGCGGCGCCTTGATCGCGCCGTCAACGGCCACCGACACGGCTTCCTTGGCGCTGTCAAGATAGGGCGATAGGGTGATCTTCAGAACCCCGGCGCCGTCATGCAGCGTGACCCAATCGTCGCCCTGCCAGGCCCGGATTTTGCGGCTTCGCGCCGCCGTCGTTACAAGAAACCAGGTCACCTCCAGCGCTTCGATGCGGATGCGGCAATGAACACCGTCGACGCCGATCAACATCCGGCCGTCCCGGTCACGCGGTCCGAAACCGATGTTGAACAGGGCAGCGCCGATGCGCGCCCGCAGGACCGGCGCCTCGCTTAGGGCCGGGGTTCCATCGCCCAGCCGCCAGCCGGTTTGCCAGCCATCGCCGCGCCAGATATCCGCCCCTTTTTTCTGCCGGACGTGATTGAGCCAAATGCCGGCCGCCATGGCGATCCGTGTATGATTGGGCCCCGCCCCCGCCACCAACTGGTCCAGCCGGCGATCAATCAAGGTGGTGTCGCCGGCGCTTTCCCGCACATCAGGCGACCGCAGCAACGCGCCGAGAAAACCGCTATTGTCCTGCACGCCGGTGATCGAAAAGCGGTCCAGTCCGGCAACAAGCCGCCTGAGCGCCGTTGTTCTGTCCTTGCCATGGGCGATCAGCTTCGCGATCATCGGATCGTAGTAGGGCGTGATGGCCATGCCAGGGGCGACGCCGGCATCAACTCGCAGAACATCCTCGGGCAGGGACAATTGTTCAATGATGCCGGTCGAAGGCAGGAACCCGTTTGCCGGGTCCTCGGCATATATACGTGCTTCGATGGCGTGTCCGGATGCCGTGATGTCTTCCTGCGAAAGGGCAATCCCATGACCGGCGGCAGCAAGGATTTGCAGTTCGATCAAATCCAAACCGGTAATCATTTCGCTCACCGGATGCTCGACCTGCAGCCGCGGGTTTACTTCCAAAAAATAGGCTGCCTCGCCCTTGACGATAAATTCAACGGTCCCGAGCCCGAGATAGTTCACGGACCGGCCCAGCGCCGTGGCGCTCTCGAACATCTGTCTGCGCAGCGCTGGGGCCAGGTTGAGAGCCGGCGCTTCCTCGATAACTTTCTGGTGCCGCCGCTGCAGGGAACATTCCCGCTCCAACAGATGCAGGACCTTGCCCCGGCCGTCGCCCAGTATTTGCACTTCCACGTGGCGTACCTCGGCAAGGTATTCCTCGATCAGCAGGCGCGGGTCGCCAAAGGCGCTCTGCCCTTCCCGCATTGCCGCTTCGATCGCCGCTGCGGCCGTGCTCAAGTCATCGACGACACGCATCCCCTTGCCGCCGCCGCCGCCCACCGCCTTCAACAAAGCCGGCAGGGTCATGGTTTGCAGCTGCGCGAGAATGACCGCCGGATCGTCGCTGGCGTGTTTAGTGCCGGGAACCGTTGGCACGCCGGCGGCTTCCGCTGCGTCCTTGGCGGCGGCTTTATCGCCAAACTGCCGCAGCACCTCCGCCGAGGGTCCGATGAAGGCCATGCCGGCTTTCTGAACGGCCGCCGCAAAGTTGGGGTTTTCGGCCAGAAAACCATAGCCCGGATGGATGGCGTCAGCCCCGGTTTCCCGCGCCGCGGCAATCACCGCCTGGATATTCAAATAGCTTTCCAGGGCCGGCGCCGGTCCAATATGGATCGAATGTCCAACCTCCCGCACATGCAGGGCGTCGCGGTCCGCCTCCGAGTGCACGGTGGCGCAGGGGATACTCATGCGCCGACAGGTGCGGGCAATGCGGCAGGCGATTTCACCTCGGTTGGCGATCAGAATTTTCTTGAACATGGTACGCGGTGACCTCTTGTGGCGCTGGCCTGGAAACTACATCCGGAACACGCCGAAATTCGTTTTCTTGACGGGCGTGCGGGCGGCAACGTCCAGCAGCAGCCCCAACACAGGCCGGGTTTCCAGCGGGTCCAGCACCCCGTCGACCCACAGATTGGAGGCGAAATTGTAGGCGTCGGCAAAGGCTTCATATTCAGCGCGGATGGGCGCCTTAAAGGCGTCTTCCGCTTCGGTGCTCCAGTCCACATTATTGGCTTCGAAGTTTTTTCGCTTGACCATGGCCAGGGTATTGGCTGCCTGCTCGGGGCCCATGATGGCGATACGGCTGTGCGGCCACATAAATAACGCACGCGGCTTGAACTGGCGGCTGCACATGGCCAGATAGCCGGCGCCGTAGGCGCCGCCGGTGACGATGGTGTATTTCGGCACGGCCGCCGAACTCATGGCCGTGACGAATTTTGCGCCGGCTTTGGCGATGCCGCCAACTTCCGCTTCCCGTCCGACCATGAAACCGGCGACATCGGACAGAAACAGCAAAGGTATGTCCCGTTTGCAGCAAATATCAATGAACTGCGCGCCTTTCAGGGCCGCTTCGGTGAAAAAGACTCCCTGATTAGCCAGAATACCAACCTGAAACCCATGAATACGGGCGAACCCGCACATCAGAGTATCGCCATAAAGCGGTTTGAATTCCTGAAAGTCGCTCCCATCGACCAGACGCAGCAGAATTTCCCGATTATTCGTTGGAATCCGTGGGTCACGGCTGATCAGACCGTAAATTTCCTCCGGATCCAGACGCGGCGGCCTCGATGTTTTCGGCGTCCAGCGCAGCGGCGCCTCCTCGCCCAGTTCCGCCACGATATCCCGGGTGATCGCCAAGGC
This sequence comes from Pseudomonadota bacterium, assembly GCA_027623205.1. GTDB lineage: Bacteria > Pseudomonadota > Alphaproteobacteria. The sequence continues at coordinate 17,498 of JAQBYC010000053.1, forward strand.
ATGGGCGTCATTCTCGGCGATGTAGTCGGTGACGCCACTGATTGCCGTATGCAGTTGCGCCCCGCCCAGGGACTCCCGGTCGATTTCTTCACCTGTTGCCGCCTTGGTCAGTTCCGGTCCCCCCAAATACATGAAGCCCTGGCCGCGCACGATCACCACTTCGTCGCAAAGCGAGGGAATATAGGCGCCACCAGCCGTACAGGGCCCCAGAACCACGGCAATCTGGGCGATATTCTCGGCCGACATGCCGACCTGATTGTAGAAGATCGAACCGAAATGGTTTTCGTCCGGATGGATGTTTTGCTGATCCGGCAGGAAGGCGCCGCCGGAATCGACCAAGGTGATGCATGGCAGGCGGTTTTCCCAAGCGATGCGCTGCGCGCGCGTATGTTTGCGCACGGTCATGCCAAAATAGGTTCCGCCCTTAACCGTCGAGTCGTTGGCGATGATCATGCAGTGCCGGCCCTGGACCTGTCCGATGCCGGTGATCATGCTGCCGCCAGGCGGCACCCCGTCATAAAAACCTTCCCCCGCCAGCTCGGCCAGCTCCAGGAAGGGCGAGCCCGGATCCAACAACGCGTCGACACGCGCCCGTGGCAGCATGCGGCCCCGTTTAATATGGCGTTCGCGGCTGGCTTCGGAGCCACCGACACGCGACGTCCTCCGCCGGGCATGGAGGTCGGCGATTTTCGTCAGGTAGGCGCTTTTGTTAAGGCCGAATTCTTCCGGCGACAATCCGTCCATGGCTGTTCCCTCGTCTGTGCACTTTATGATCAATAGGACCGCGGCAATCCCAATACTTTTTCGCCGATATAATTGAGCAGCATTTCGCGGTTCAACGGCGCGGTGCGCAGCATTCGCACAAATGGATACAGATCAAAAATGCCGTATTCGCGGGTATAGGCATTGCCGCCAAAACACTGAACGGCGGTATCGACGGCATGGATGGCGGCTTCCGCGGCATAGTATTTCGCCATATTCGAATATTCGGCCGCCGGCCGGTCATGATCGAAGGCCCAGGCCGCCTTATAGGTCATCAGGGTCGCGACTTCTATTTCGGTTTTTGCTTCCGCCAGGGGATGCTGCAGCCCCTGATAGGACCCGATCGGTGCGTCAAATACCTGCCGTTCGTTGGCGTAGGCGACGGCCCGTTTGATGGCATAGCGGCCAAGGCCGACCAGCATCGCCGCGATGATGATGCGTTCCGGGTTCAAGGTATCAAAAAGAATACTGAAACCTTTATCAACCTCGCCGATGATATCCGCTTCGGATAATTCCACATCAACAAAAAACAGCTCGCACTGGCGTTCCGGGATCAGAATGCTCATGTCCATCGGGCGGCGGGTCACGCCCGGCGCATTCAAATCAACGATAAACAAGGTGAAGCCATCGCTCTTGCTGGCAGCGTCCTGAAACGCGGTCGTGCGCGCCACGACGATGGCATAGTCGGCGACGTCGGACCCGGTGATGAAGACCTTTTGCCCGTTGAGCCGGAAAGTCCCGGCGCCGGATGGCCGACCGGACCGCTTGGCCAGCGTGGTGATCTTCATGCTGTTGGTGCCGGCGGTTGGTTCGGTGATCGCGAAACACCAGACCTCCCTGCCGCTGCAGGCCGGCGCCAGATAGCGTTGCTTCTGTTCCTCGCTGCCATGGCGGGCGATGTGGGACAGGCACATGGTCGGGCCGACAATGAGATGCTGCAAGGGAATGCCGTGGTCCGACATGCCTTCCATCAGCAACGACATTTCAAGCATGCCAAGACCGGCGCCACCATATGCTTCCGGCACCATCATGCCCAAAAATCCGTCGTCGCCCATTTGCTCCCAGACATGACGGGGAAACTCATGGCGGTGCGAATAGTCCATCCATTGCTTGCGGTCGAAGGTTTGCGCCAGTTTGCCTCCGTAATCGAGGATCATGCGTTGCGCGTCCGTTAAATCAAAATCCATTGGCCGACATTTCCCGGATAATCTTCAGGTTCATCGCAATTATGCCCAAATTGCGCCGCCCTTGTCATTGATCCAGCCCCCGTGTGATCAGGAATCGAAGTGCGGTGTGTTTGGGATTGCCTCGCCCAGTCTCCGGGCAAGCGGCTCTGCGCCGCCATCATCAATAACAAGGACCATTGGTATTATGCCGGGCCTGGGCTAAAAGCTGGCCTTCATGGCCTCGTCTCTCATCGCCCTTTTTCTGAATGCCTTCGTCGCGGCAACTATTTTGCCGGCGGCGTCCGAGGTCATGCTATGGGCCATGGTCGCCAACAACCCGGCAATGTTGTGGCCGGCCATCGCCGTCGCGGCTGCCGGCAATACGGCCGGCGCCGTGGTCAACTGGCTGCTGGGCCGCTTCCTGTCCGAATTCAGCGGCCGAAAATGGTATCCCTTGACCCCACAGCGGCAGCAACGGGCCAGCGCATGGTTTCAACGCTTTGGCCTGTGGTCGCTGCTGTTCGCCTGGCTGCCGGTGGTGGGGGATCCCCTGACCGTCGTGGCGGGCGTCCTTCGGGTCCGGTTCCCGGTTTTCCTGGCGCTGGTCGCCGCCGGCAAGACGGGGCGCTACGTCATCGTCGCAATGGCCGCGTCCGCGATCTAATCCGCCGACGGCGAGGGCTTTCCGTCCGGCGGCCAGGCCTCGACACCCTCTTCCAGGGGGATCTTCAGGCTTTTCAACAGGATCGAAAAGCTGTTCCAGTTGCAGATCGCCGCCACCAGTTCCAGCCGTTCTTCATGGCTGTCCAGGTGTTCCGCACAGGCCCGCCAGCTCGCCGCGCTGACCGCGCCGTTGTCCAGCACATCGTCTGTCGCCGCCAGCACGGCCCGTTCGGCGGCACCGAGACAGCCGGCATTTTCCGGGTCGCGGACGGCCAGGGTCTCCGCCTCCGACAAGCCGGCATGCAGCGCAATGGGCCAATGCTGGGTCCACTCATACGCGGCGCCGGTGCGCCAGCCGATCCGCATGATGATGAGTTCCCGCAAGCGCAGATCCAGCCGGTTGTTCTTGAACAGCAACATGGACAATTGGGCCGCAATGACAGCCGCCAGGGCCGGATGCCGGGCGAACACGCGAAACACGTTCAGCCCCGCCATGGTCGACGGGATGCCCATCGCCTTGCCGATGGCGCGGGCCTCCGCCACCCCCAGCATGGGTACGCGCGGTTCTGTTGTTGCCATACTCCCAGGCTCCTCAATTATTTCCTTGGTCGATGTATCCGGCCTCGAGCATGTTTCTTCGAAACATGCCCGGACTCTTAATTATAGAGCAATTGAACCAATTACTTAAGTCGCGATAGCGACTCCGATTAATTGAAAATTGCCTGATACGTAAAGTGGCGCAAATTTGGAGAACCAATTTGGGCCGGTCAGTAATCTGCCGTAGACTGGCGATGATAACATGGAGGCGCTGATAAGATGATCCAATTCGGCTTGATGAACCGGGGGCAGTTTCCGGTTGGCGGCGATGCGTCCCGGCATTGGGCGGAAATGCTGGAACAGGTGCGCTGGGCGGAAAAGCTGGGCTTTGATTCCATCATGAAAGGCTCCCACTACAGCACTCATCCCCTGTCCGAGTTTCAGCAGGTGCCGTTTCTGGCGCGCATCATGGCCGAGGCGCCGTCGTTGCGCCTGATCGCCGGCGTGGTCCTGCTGCCCCTGCACAAGCCTCTGGATATCGCCGAACAGTTCGCCAATATCGACGTGATGTCCGGCGGCCGCCTGATCTTTGGCGTCGGCATCGGTTACCGCGAGGTGGAGTTCCGGGCCTTTGGCACCACCGCCAAGGAAGCCGGGCCGCGCCTGGAAGAAGGCCTGGAAGCGATCAAGCGCCTTTGGACCGAGGACAAGGTCTCCATGACCGGTTCCCATTTTGAACTGGTGGAGGCGGTATGCACCATTAAGCCGGCGCAAAAGCCCATGCCGCCGATCTGGACCGGGGCCAACGCGGACATCGCCATCCGCCGCGCCGCCAGATTGACCGACGCCTGGTTCGTCAACCCCCACAACCGGCTGGACACCATCGAACGGCAGATGGGGGTCTACAAGCGGGAACTGGACGCCTGCAACAAAGCCTTCCCGGCCGAATTTCCCATGATGCGGGAAGTCGTGGTCGCCGCATCGCGCGAGGCAGCCATGCGCATGGCGCAGCCGTATTTGGAGGCCAAATACAGCGCCTATCATCAGTGGGGCCAGGACAAGGTGATGCCGGCGGGGGACAACAATTTCGCCGTCGATTTCGAGGAACTGGTCAAGGACCGCTTCCTGTTCGGCTCGCCGGGCGAGATCGCCGAACAGATCCTCGACCTGGTCCGCCGCTTCGGCGTCACCCACTTCGTCATGGGCGTACAGTTCCCCGGCATGCCCCAGCAAATGGTTCTCGATGAGATGCAAATGCTGGCCGAGCAGGTCTTCCCCATCGTGCGGGCGGGGATATAGCTGCGAAGCCTGCCGATCCGGCTTGATTGAAAGCCGCGGAACCCGGCATGGTATAACTGCGTCATTATGTCGGGTGGTGCCAAGCCTGTGATTAATGGCATTATCAAAGCACATTGGCGGTTACGATCGGACCGCCACACGGGCGCGCTCATTCGAGCGGCGGCCCGTCCCAGTTTGAAGGAGCGCACGACAATGACGAAGCAGAAGGCAGCGGCAAAGAGCACGGGCCAGCAGGCGGGCAAAGCCGCCGCCGCGCATTATGACGTAGTGATCGTCGGTGCGGGGATCTCCGGGATTGGCGGCGCCTATTACCTTCGCCAGCAGTGCCCGGATACAAGCTTCGTCATTCTGGAGGCGGAAGAGAGCTTTGGCGGGACCTGGTGGACCCACCGCTTTCCCGGTATCCGCTCGGACAGCGATCTCCACACCTTCGGATACGGCTTCAAGCCCTGGGTCGGCCCACCGATCGCCACGGCGGCGGAAATCCTCTCCTACATGGGCGAGGTGATCGAAGAGAACCACCTGGAGCCATACATCAATTACGGCCACAAAATTCTGCGCGCCGACTGGTCCTACGAGAACAGCCTCTGGACCGTTGAAGCCGTGCGGGCCGAGACGGGCGAGACGGTTCGCTTCACCTGCAACTTCCTGTGGATGTGCCAGGGCTACTACCGCCATCACGAGGGCTATACGCCGGACTGGCCGGGCATGGCCGACTTCAAGGGCGTGATCGCGCACCCCGAGAACTGGCCGGAAGACCTGGATTATGCCGGCAAGAACGTCCTGGTGATCGGTTCCGGCGCGACCGCGGCAACAGTCATTCCGGCCATGGCGGAGACCGCGGCCCATGTGACCATGCTGCAGCGCTCGCCAACCTATTTCCGCTGCGGGCGCAATGCCATCGAGATCGCCGAGACCCTGCGCGAGCTGCAGGTCGACGAAGCGTGGATCCACGAGATCACCCGGCGCAAGATAATGCTCGATCAGTCCGCCTTTACCGGGATGTGCTTCGAGAAGCCGGAGTCGGTAAAGGCGGAGCTGTTGGGTCAGGTGCGCGCATTGCTTGGTCCCGACTATGACGTCGACAGGCACTTCACGCCCTCCTACCTGCCGTGGCGCCAGCGCATCGCCTTTGTCCCCGACGGCGATCTTTTCCATGGGATCGCCTCGGGGAAGGCGTCCGTCGTCACCGATCATATTGACCGGTTCACCGAGAACGGCATCCTCCTGCAATCGGGCGCGGAGCTGGAGGCCGATATCATCGTCACCGCCACCGGCTTCAATATGAACATCATGGGCGATATCGCGTTTTCCATCGACGGCAGGCCGCTCGATTTCAGCGACACGATCACCTATCGCGGCATGATGTTCACCGGCGTGCCGAACCTGGCCTGGGTATTCGGCTACTTCCGGGCGAGTTGGACGCTGCGCAGCGAGTTGATCGCGGCATTCGTCTGCCGCCTGCTGCACCACATGCGGGCGACCGGCGCGAAGAGCGTGGCGCCGGCGCTGCCCGAGCAGGACAGGAACATGCCGTTGTTCGACTGGATGGACGAGGACAATTTCAACCCCAACTACCTGAAGCGCGCCATGCCGATCCTGCCCAAGCGCGGCGCTAGGCCGGAATGGCAGCACACCCAGGACTATTGGCGCGAGAAGGACGCGTTTCCCGCGATCGACCTGGAGGACGAGGTGTTCGTCTACCGCTGGGGCGCGCGCTCGAACGTAGCGGCCGAGTGATTGATGGCGACCGGATCGCGGTAGATACCATATCGGCCATTGGCGGCAACCGGCAACCGCGGCAACATCGCCGGGTGCAGCCAACAGCCCGTCGTTGTTGCCGAGTGCGGCAATTCCGGCGGCCGTAGACTCAGCCGTCCGCCCGTTCACGGCGACCCGCGCGCCCGTCTTGAGGAACGCCTCGACCGTGCCGCGTCCGATGCCTCGCGTACCTGTCGTGACGAGCACGCGCTTGTCTGTGAAATCAATCCGCATACGGCATCGCCCGACTTCCAAATGCGAAATGTCTTCTTGCGGCTCGATAACACCCGCACCGCGGCCTGGCTCCAACGGCGTCCGGGACGATCCCGGACGCAGACGGGAAAGCGGCATCTGGGACCGCATGCAAAGCGCATGGTTCGCATTTCAATCATCGTTCAACTCGATGATTGAATGGGTTATGATACGCGATAAGCATCACCTCTCAAGAAACCTGGCCTTAATAGGACCGTTCATTGCGAGCATCTTGTGAACGCAAAATGCGAGACTCCCGATGCGGGAATTGACTATTCGGCTGATGCGCCCCAATGACATACCGGCGTTGGAGTCGATCGCGCTGGCCTGTTATCCCGCTGATTTCTTTGAAAGCACGCGGGCATTTCAGTCAAAGCTCGAACAATCGGCAAGCAGCTGCTTTGTTGCCTGCAAAAGAACGCAGGTCGTGGGCTATCTTATCGCCATGCCCGCCTTGCTTTCATCACCGCCGTTGCTCAACACGGAAACAAAAACCCTGCCGGCGGACCCCGATACGCTTTATCTGCATGACCTGGCGCTTATGCCGGACTGTCGGGGAACCGGGATCGGAGCGGCGCTGGTCGCCGCTTTTTTTGCCGAACAGATGGCATTTCAGTTGCCCAACGCCGCCCTGGTCGCCATACAAAACTCGGCCCCCTATTGGCGGCGATATGGCTTTGCGCCGGCTGAGACAACAATAGACCTGGGCGACAAGATTGCCAGCTACGGCAGGGATGCGTCCTATATGGTGAAAGCCATGGGGTGAGTTGGCCGGACGATGGAATGTATGCGGTGCGGGATGATCGCCCGGCTTCGCCGGGCACCGGCGCGAAGAATTGGGAGAATGGCGAATGCTTGAACGGTCAGCCAGCACCCTTAGGGCCGCACGGCGTTCGGGCACGCCGGTCGAATGTCTCGAGGAATTGCGCAATCAGCGGAGCATCGAGAACGCCTATAAGGTTCAGGAACTTTTTGGCGCGATGCATGGCGCCACGGCCATCGGATACAAGGTCGGGGCCGCCAGCGAACCATCGCAGCAGCTGGTTGGCGCCGCTGAACCCTTCTACGGCCTGCTTTTTGACGCCGAGACCTTCAAATCCGGAACGGCGCTACACCGTGGGGATTTCTTCGAGCCCGGCATGGAGGGTGAGTTCGCCTTCCGCATTGGGCGAGATCTAACGGCCTCCCGGGGCCCGCTCACCTTCGATGAGGTCTCGGATGCGATCGAGGCGGTGATGCCCGCGATCGAGATTTGCGACCATCGTTTCAAGGCGTGGAAAGCGGTTTCCCTCGAAGAAATTATTGCCGACAATGCATTCCACGGGGCGCTTGTCCTGGGCCAACCTATGGCGGACTGGCGAAAGTATGATTACCCGACACACGAAATTTCGCTTTCGTTTGACGGCGATGTCGTCGGCCGGGGCCCTGGCGCATTGGTGCTGGGACATCCGGTACGGAGCGTGATGTGGCTCGCGAACAAGCTTAGCCAGCACGGCAAGCATCTGAGAGCGGGTGACATCGTTGCGGCCGGAACGTGCACGGGACTGCACTATTCCGGGGACGTCAATTGCGTCAGTGCCGCGCTGGGCGAGATTGGCGAGGTGTCGTTTTATTTCGACTAGTGCCGCGCTGGGCGCCCATATCCTGGCGCCCGAGAAGGATGTCGCAGAACTGTCCTGTTGCGCCGGGCAATACCAAGAACCATTGGCATCACCCTATGAGACGCGACCCCGCCGGGCCGTGAGCAGCAGGTAAAAGCCAGTTGCCAGGGTTGCGGCGGCGATCAGGTAGAATGCGTTGGCGTAACCGCCGCCGAATTCGACCATAGCGCCAAACACCGGCGGGCCGCTGACGATCCCAAAGAATAAAAAGAATTGCCCGCCCCCCGCCGCCTCGCCCACCTTGCCGCTTGGGGCAAGCCGGGCGAACTCGGACAGCAGCAGGCCAAGCACCCCATTGGTGCTGGCGCCCAGCATGACCGCAACCAGCGCGGTCAGCCAGAACGGCCAGGCCGGGGTAAAGAAACTCATGGCAATGATACTGACCGACATCATGCTGCCGATCAGCCCAAGCAGCGCCCAGCTGCTGACAAGACGGCCCGCGATGAGCCCCCAAAAAACTCGCGCCGGGATGGCGGAGCCGTGGATGATGGCAAAGATACCGCCGGCGAATTCAGTCGAAAGGCCGTTTGCTTCCTCCAGAAAGATTACCATGAAGGACAGAATGGACATCTGCGCGAAGGTATAGAAATAGCCGGCCGCCGCGAGGGTTGCGAGCCGCCCGCTGGTGACGATCACCCGCAGCGAGTCGGTGATGCCGGCGAGGCTGATGCGCAAGTCAGGATTGCGGTCATCGTCCAGATCATTCCGGATAAACTGCACCCCGAACAGGGTAAGAAGCGGAATGGCGGCGATCGCCATGATGGCAACCCGCCAGTCGTAGAGCGCCATCAACGGCGGCAGCAGAAGCCCGGCGAGCATGCCGCCCATGGGCGTTCCGGTCTGCTTGACCGAGAAGACCAGGGGCATCCATCGCGGCGGCGAATGCCGGGCCAGGATCCGCGAACTGGCCGGGTTGAGCGGCCCCATGCCAATGCCGATCAGCACGGCGGCAGCGATCGCCACCGACCATACCGGGACGGCGCCCGCCAGGCCGAGGCCGAGGCCGGCCGCCAGCAAGGCAACCTGACAGGTCCGGATAACGCCATAGCGGGCCAGAAAGCTGCCGGCGCCCAGACCCGACAGCATGCCGATGATATACAGGACGGCCATATAGATGCCGATGCTGGTGGACTTCACGCCAAGATCGGCGGACGCCTGTACCGCTACCACGGCGCCGGCGAAGCTGCACATGGTGCCGAAGGACTGGATCGCCAGCATCGCCGGCAGGGCGATACGAACCCTGGTTTGTAGCAATTCGCGCATTGCCGGCCGTCTGCTCCCAAAAAATTAGACCAGGCGCCATGGAACCTGGAGGTTGGCGTCCACGGTTATCATAAAGGCCGGCGGATGACCGGTCATTTCAGTCACCAGCGTAAAAAAAGGCGGCTGGTGCGCGCGCCTTGTCTCCCATGGAATTCAAGCGCATATTGGATCAAGCGCGCTGAAAAGACCGGTTCACGCCGGATTAGGTCTTTTCGCCCAGCGGCGCGCGGCAATCTATTCGTCCCCCTGAACGGTCATCCGACCACCATAGCCGTGATGCCAAAGCAAGTATCCCCTCCCGCACCTGATTGGTTTCTGCGCGCCATCGATGACCCGACCTATTCGCGGCTTGTCGATGTGGACGGTTGCGCCATCCACTATTTGACCTGGTTTGATGCCGGCAATGCACCGCGGGACGATGATCGTCCGGGTCTGCTGTTTATTCACGGCGGCGGCGCGCATGCCAACTGGTGGCGTTTTATTGCGCCCTTCTTCGCGGCGGCCTATCGGGTTGCCGCCATCGACCTGTCCGGCATGGGCGACAGCGGCGCCCGCGAAACCTATCTCCCCGAAACCTGGGCGCGGGAAATCGGTGCCGTGCTGGCGGACAGCGGCCTTGGGCCGCGCCCCGTCATCGTGGGCCACAGCTTTGGCGGCCTCATCGCCATGAAGTACGGCGCCGAGCACGGTGCGGCGTTATCGGGGATGGTGATCGTCGATTCCCCGGTGCAGGACCCCAATGACACGCCCTTGCCCAAGCCGGCGCCGCCGTCCAGATCCGGCCCCAGGGTCTACCCCGATCTGTCGACCGCACTGGCCCGATTTCGCCTGATGCCGGAACAACCCTGCGAGAATGCCTATATCACCGATTTCATTGCCCGCACCTCGATCAGGCAGACCGACGGCGGCTGGACCTGGAAATTCGATTTCAAGGTCATGGGTTCACGGCGCTTCGGCGAACCCTATGGCGAAGAACTCAAGGCATTGGAATGTCGCGCGGCCCTGATATACGGCGACAAAAGCGCCATCGTCTCGCGGCGAACCGGTGCCTACATGTCATCGGTGATGGGCCCGAAGGCGCCGGTGGTCGAAATACCCGAGGCCCATCATCACGTCATGCTGGACCAACCCTTGGCCTTCGTCGCCGCGTTGCGGGCGATTCTGGATGGCTGGGCCAGAGACCCACTTTGAGGGGAAAACCAGACCTGCCTGGTCCCGGATTCATTGCATTGGCGCTGGTCAAATGGTGAGCACGGCCTTGCCGGCGAAATCGCGCCCGATCAGACGCGCCGCCGTCGCGCCGATCGTCGCCCAGTTTTCGGTGACCGGCACATGGGTCGTCAGGCGGCCGTCGGCCAGCAAATGCAACAGGCGGCCAAGCCCCTTGGCCGCGGCCTCAATTTCGGTTTCCCGGTACAAATAGAAGCCTTCGATGCGGCCATCGCCGGTAAACATCAGCTCGCGCACCGCCAATGCGGTCTCGGGGCCGCCACTGACGCCATAGAGAATGGCCCGGCCGCGCTCGTCCAACCGCGACAGCAGCCTGGACAGAACCTGCCCGCCGACGCCGTCGATGATCGCCCGGAATTTGCCATGGCTTTCCAGGCCCGCGCCGTCGGGTGAAATGACCACGTCATCGACGCCGGTGGCCCGCACCAGGTCTTCGAAATCCGGGCGGCGCAGTTGGGCGGTCACCTGCGCACCCATCAACCGCCCAAGCTGGCAGGCGAAGTATCCGACGCCGCCGCTTGCCCCCGTAACCAGAACCCTGCTGCCCAGGAGCCGCTCGCAGCGTTCCAACGCATACAGCGCCGTGAGACCCGCAACCGGCAAGGTCGCCGCGTCACACTCGGAGACCGCGTCCGGAATGACGGCGAAATCCACTGTCGGCAGGGCCACGTACTGCGCCCACCCCTGCATACGGCGGGAAAATCCAACCACCCGCGCGCCCTGGGCCGGACCGCTGCCGTCACGTGCGGCGGTTTTGACCAGACCGACCAGGTCCCAGCCGATCTGTGTGCCGGGCGCCGCCGCCTCGGCGCGGCGGAGTTCGCCGCGGTTGAGCGAGAAGGCGGTGACCGCGATCACCGCCTCGTGGGAATCCGCCCGCGGGTCCGCCACCTCGCCCAGTTCCAGGCAGCCCGTCGCCTTGGGGTTCGTTATCACTGCTTTCACGATATCGCTCCTTTACCCAATAATTCCCGGATAGGCCGTATTTACGTCAGTTTCCACCCAGGCTGCTGACCGCCGGGCCCAGGCCCGGGATGGAATTCGCGCCGTCAGGCCAACAGACGGCGGAAATGCGCCAGCGTGCGTTCCCGCGCCGGACCCGCCGCCGCTTCGCTGTAGGACGGATAGCCATGGCGGTTGAAGCCGTGCTCGGCGCCGGGATAGAGGTGAATATCCACATTGTCCCAGGCCCCCATGCGGGCCTGGATCGCATCGACCGCGTCCCGCGGCACATGCGGATCAATACCGGCGAAATGCATCACGATCGGGCAGTTCAGGTTGGCGGCCTCGTCCAGATGCTGATCGATCTGGACGCCGTAATAGCTGACCGCCGCGTCGATCTTGTGCCGCGTACCGGAGAGGTAGGCGAATTTGCCGCCCAGGCAAAAGCCCATCACCCCGACCTTGCCGGTGCATTCGGCCCGCGCCTTCAGAGCGGCGATGGTATCGGCCAGGTCGGCGGCGCATTGGTCGGTGTCCAGAGCCGCGCGCAGGGACTGCGCCTTTGCCCGCCCTTCGTCGGTATAGGGCAGATAGCAGCCGGCTTCCTGGCGCCAGTACACATCCGGTGCGACGACGGTGAAGCCTTCGGCGGCATAGCCGTCGGCGACGGCGCGGATGTGGTCGTTGGTGTTGAAGACTTCCGGCAACAGCACGATGCCCGGCGCGGGCGTGCTGGCCGGCAGCGCCAGATAGGCGGCAAAGGCGCCGCCCCCCATTGCGCCGATCTCTATTTCCTGGCCCATTCGATGTCTCCCCCTCGTTTTGCCGCAACACAGTACCTATTTCATGGCCGCACCTGCAATGGCATCGCAAATCCGCATCGGGGG
>JAQBYC010000054.1 GCA_027623205.1 Pseudomonadota bacterium
GGTTCTTAGGTGAGCGGGGTACAGATTGCTATTCATCTGGAATGGGATGATCGGACCAAGAGTATCCCCGGTGATGACAAGGCGCGCAGCATTGCCGATGCGGAACTGACCGAAGACGCCATTGCCGTGCAGTTCCCGATGACCATTCCCCTCGGCATGGAAAAGCCCTATTTCCTCATGGGGGATGCGGCCAAGCCAGTCAATCTGTGGCGTTGGTCCAGCGGCACCACGGAGACGCCGGAACATATTGCCTTGCTCAATGCCACGGGGATCGAGGCGCAAGAGACACGCGATGCGACCGCCGCCGCTCTTGCCGCCAAGGGCAGCTACAAGGCCGGTACTTGGCAGGTTGTAATGACCCGGCCGCTCCGCACGCAGATCGTGGACAAGGATCTGCAGTTCGAGGAGGGGCGCTTCATCCCCATTGCCTTTTTCGCCTGGGATGGCTCCAACAGCGAGGCGGGAACCAGCCACGCCATGACCACCTGGTACTGGCTTTTGCTAAAGCCCGCGACCAGTGCAAAACCGATAATCGGGGCCGTCATCGCCATGTTTCTGATCGGCGGCCTTCTGCTTTGGTGGGGCCACGGCGCGGCGGCCCGAAGCGCGCGCAGGACAACATGAAGCGCGAGACGAGCGAAGCTAAGGGCGCGGTCGACGGGGGCAAAAATACTAGCCGTGGCGCCATCATCCGGCTGTTCGGCGTCATTCTAGTCATTCTCGGCGCCTTGGACATCATGCTGTCGTGGCGTGGCGGCTTCGCGGTTGCGCCCTTCCACGCGATGCTCCTCGTGGGGGGATTGTTGTTGTGCCTGATCGGCGCCATTCGCCGCCAGGGCGCGGATTGATACATGTCAAGGTGGGTCGCGCGTTTCTGAATGACTCTGCAGGTGAGAAACTTGGGGATTCACCGGTAATGAGAGCAGAAAAATGACAGCATCCATAGTCCCGAAACGTACAGAGACGGCGGGCGGCGAAGGAACAGCGGATACGGCGCCTGTATCCCTGACACGCATTCTGGTCGCCCTGGATGCATCCGAACATGCCAACAGGGCGCTTGATGAAGCCATTCGCCTGGCAAAGTCTGCCGACGGCGTGGTCACCGGCATTCATGCCTATGCCGCACAGCTGCACGACCGCCGTTTCAAAATGATGGAGGGCGGGCTGCCGGACCGCTACCTGGATGAAGAGGAGATGGGCTATCAGCGCGAAGTCCATGACGATCTGATTTCACGCGGTCTCAACATCATCTCGGACAGCTACCACGACGCCGGTCAGGCGGCTTGCGAGGCTGCCGCCGTGCCCTTTAAGCGGCTCAGTCCCGAGGGCAAGAATTACGCAAAAGTGGTGCAAGCGGCCCGCAGCGGCGAATATGACGTGCTGGCTATTGGCGCACTGGGACTGGGCGCCGTACCGGGCAGCCTGATCGGTACCGTCGCGGAACGGGTTGTTCGCCGCTCGCCCATCGATACGTTTGTCATCCGCGACCCGCAAAGGGCGGTCGGCGACGGCCCCATCGTCGTCGGCATCGACGGCTCGCCGCTTTCCTACGGCGCGCTGATGACCGCCTTGGACCTGGCGGCCCGGACCGGGGCGGCGATCCATGCGGTGGCCGCCTATGACCCCTATTACCACTACGTAGCCTTCAACAAGATTGCCGGGGTGCTCAGCGAGGAGGCCGGCAAGGTCTTTCGTTTCAAGGAACAGGAACAATTGCATGAAGAGCTGATCGACGACGGCATCGCCAAGATCTATCAGTCCCATTTGGACGTAGCCGATACCGTTGCCGCGGATCTGGGGGTCAAGATCTCAAGCCTTACAAAGCCATCCTCGGCTATCTGGAAACGGTCGGCGCCTCCCTATTGGTAGTGGGCAAGACCGGGGTCCATGCGGACGATGAACTGGACATCGGCGGCAATGCCGAGAATCTGCTGCGGCAGGCACCCTGCCATATGTGGCTGACCCAGACCGTCTATACGCCGCCCCTGGACGTCGTGGCCGCGGAGACAGTGTCGTGGAGCGTGGAGGCGGAGAAGAAAATTTCACGGGCGCCAGAATTCGTTCGCGACATGGCCAGGCGCATGGTTCTGCGCCACACCCAAAAACTGGGCCATACCTTTGTCACCTCCGATCTCGACGAGGTCATGGGCAAGGCCATGCCCGGCTTCTCTGGCAACGATGCCGGGAGTGACCGTGAGCTGGTATGGAGCGAGGCGGCGGAAAAGCTGCTGGTGACGGTCGCGGATGCCGCCGTCGCCGATAACATCCGGCTACGCGCCATCAAACGTGCCCGGCGGGATCACAGCGATAAAGTCACGGCGCAGCACGTGGCGCCGTTTCTTGATTTATCCGATAGCCAGCGGCCAACCTGGTCCGCGGCCGCCCTGGCCCGTGTCAGCAAGGTGCCACAGATGGTCCGCGAAACGGTAAAGGCGGGCATTGAGGATTTGGCGTTGGAGCGCGCCCTTACCGAAATTACCCTTGAATTGGCCGAGGAAGGCGTGGCCGAGTCCCGCAAGGCCATGTGTCCGGTACCCGAAGAGGCGGGCAACGCTGAAGCGGAAGCCCTGGCACCAATCCCGGCGGCGGCTGAGGCGTTGGATGATCCACTTGTCTGGTCGCCGGAAGCCGAGGCCCGCCTGGCCCGTGTGCCGGAAGGCTTCATGCGCGATATGACCAGACAGCGTGTCGAGACATCGGCCCGAAAGATTGGCGCGGAGACCGTCAGCCTGGATCTGGTGGAAGAAAAATACGCCGGCTGGGCCATGGGTTCCGCGAAACGAAATTCGGAGATGGATTGGGACGCGGAGGCCTCGGCCCGCATCGCCCGCATCCCCGGGGCATGGTGGTTTTGGAGATCGAACGCTGCGCGCGGGAAATGGGATTGGATGCGGTCAATGGCGCCGCCATCGATAAGGCGGCGGGGTCCTGGGAGGGCCTGGGCGCATTCCATTCGGAATCTATGCCCGATCAGTGCAAGAATTGATCGGCGAGGCGCGGGAAGGAAGCAATCCCATGGATAACGCGCTCAGCCCGCCCTTTTTGGTCGCCCTGAACTTGACCCGCCGCTGCAACCTCAACTGCGCGCATTGTTATCTCGATGCGGGCACCCGCGAAAGCGACAATACGGGGGAGCTGAGTACGGCGGAAGTGCTGGCCCTGCTCGACGATATCGCTGCGCTTAGCGACGAAACCATGGTCGTGTTTACCGGCGGAGAACCACTGTTGCGGGCCGACTTGACGGAACTGGTGGCCCATGCGTCCAGCCTCGGCCTGATGGCGGTGCTGGGCAGCAACGGCCTTGGCTTGAATGACCGCCGCGTTGCCGCTTTGAAGGCGGCCGGGCTTATGGGCGTGGGCATCAGCCTTGATTCCCTGGATGCCGCGCGCCACGATAGCTTTCGCGGGCTGTCTGGCTCGTGGACACAGGCCATGGCGGCTTTCGATGCCTGCCGCCGAAATGATTTGCGCTTTCAGATCCATTTCTCCGTGACCGACGACAATGCCCACGAACTCGACGACATGATCGTCTACGCCCGCGATGTGGGTGCTTTTGTCCTTAACGTCTTCTTTCTCGTCTGTACCGGGCGCGGCGAAAAGGTAACGAACATTTCGGCCCTGACCTACGAGAGGGTGATGCGCCGACTGACCGAAGCCTCGCGGCAGGAGACGGAGATCATGATCCGGGCCAAATGCGCGCCCCATTTCAAGCGCATGGCCTGGGAGCTGGACCCGGACTGGCCGATTACGGCGGCGCATGGCTATGAAGCCGGCGGCTGCCTGGCCGGCACGCGCTATTGCCGGATTACGCCCCTGGGCGCCGTTACCGCCTGCCCCTACATGGAAGAAGAAGTAGGCTCCATTCGCGACCGCGGATTTGCTGAAATCTGGCGGGATGCGCCGCAGTTCAAGGCGTTGCGCCAACCGGTTCTGGAGGGGCGTTGCGGCGCCTGCGAGTACGGCAAGATCTGCGGCGGTTGCCGGGCCCGGCCGTTTGCCCGTGATGGCGAACTGATGGGCGAGGATTTCCTTTGCGCCTATGAGCCTCAAGGCGGACCGGTGATCGAACCGCTCGGCGCGCCGTTTGGCGACGACATGGCGGCGCTGCCATGGACCCCGGAAGCCGAGGCATGGCTGGCCCGCATACCCTCGTTCGTTCGCCGCTTTGTGCGCCAGCGGGCCGAAGGCCAAGTCCGCGCCAACCAAGGCCGGGAGGTCACGGCCGAGGTGATGGCGGAACTGGCGCTGGTGGCGCGGGAGCGCTTCGGGGGACGGCCGCCGTTTGCCGGGGGGGCCGAGCAATGACGGCAGACGTTGTCATCATTGGCGGCGGCGTCTCAGGCCTGGCGGTCGCCCATGATCTGAAACGGCGCGGGCACCGCGTGACGGTCCTGGAACGGCAAACGCAGACAGGCGGCAACGCGGTCTCGGAACGCCAAGCCGGCTTTCTCATGGAACACGGCCCCAGCACCATGAATGCCCATCTTCCCGTGTCCAACGAAATCTCGCGACAACTCGGCCTTGATAGCCAGCGCTGCGATCTGGGTGACGGAATTCAAAATCGTTATCTTGTCTCGGACGGACGGCTTGCGGGGATCTCAACCGGCGCACTCGGGTTCCTGACCGCCAGTTACCTCTCGCCGCTGGCAAAGCTGCGCATTCTGGCGGAGTTTCTTGTGCCCCATGGCAGCGACCAGGCGGACGAGACGGTGATGGATTTTTGTTCACGCCGGTTCGGCAGGGAATTCGCGGAACGGGTCATGGACCCCATGGTCGCCGGTATCTATGGTGGCGGCCGCGCCTCGGAGTTGTCTGTATCGGCGATTTTTCCCATGTTGGTCGCATTGGAAAAAAAATACGGCTCCGTGACCCTGGGCATCATGCACAGGCGGCGCGAGGGGGGAAAAATGCCGGGCAGCCGGTTGTTTTCCTGGCGTGACGGTATGGCGACGCTGACCAGGACGCTGGCCCAAGGTTTAAAGGAAAATATACGAACCGGTATCGCGGTGAGACGAATTTCGCCCCACCACAATGGCTTCCGGATAGATCTGGGCAATCAGGAGTGCCTGCAAGCGAAAGCCGTTGTTGTCGCCACCCAAGCCCACGTCGCGGCGCGACTGATTTCCGAGCTTGACCCCCAAGGCGTGGCGGCGGCTGAACAGATCCAGGCCCCGCCCCTGGCAGTGGTGTTTCTCGGCTTCCCTCGAAAAGCAGTCGCCCACCCGTTGGATGGACTGGGTTTCCTCACGGCAGAGGCGGAAAACCGTGGCCTTCTAGGCTCTCAGTTCTGCTCGACCATGTTTCCGGGCCGTGCGCCCGAGGGGCAGGTCGCTGTTTCCGCCTACATTGGCGGCAACCGGGCGCCTGACCTGGCCCGCCTGCCGGCGCCTGAATTGATCGAACTGGCCCGCCGGGAGTTCCGCGACCTTATTGGCGCCACCGGCGAACCCACCGTGGCACGAGTGCGCCATTGGCCGGTCGGGCTGCCCCAGTATCGTGCCGGGCATCGAGGGCTTATCAAGGTTCTGGGCAGCACGCATAACCGGCAGGCCGGGCTGTTCCTGACGGGCAACTATTTTGCCGGCCCGTCGGTTGCGGTTTGCCTGAGCGTCGCCCAAAAAACAGCACTTGCGGCACATGGATACCTGGAAAGTGGCAAGAGTGTCCCAATTCAACGCACCGTCTCATGACGGCGACCCTAATTTGGTTCCGGGTACAATCGCGTTGCGGGATGCCGCAGTCTTGATAATTCCAGCCCGAATTCTTGTTGTCTTTGGCATCAAGGCAAGTATTGTCGGGTCAGGCGAATAGTCGCCGCGGAATATAGACTCCGGGCGATGTGGGACAGGCCGATTGCGGGAGAACGACACATGGCGCAGACAAAAATTGCCGATCATTCAGCGGCCGTGCAGGCGCGGGCGGCTCGGGTCTTGCAAGCGAGCCTGGCCGCCTTGTTGGGGTTGGCGCTGTTCATTGGCGTGGCATTTTCCCATCCGACGATGATCCACAATGCAGCCCATGATTCCCGGCATGGCGTTGCGGTGCCCTGCCACTAATCCGCCATCAATTCATTGTTGCTGGGAGCGTTGCCGTGGCTTTTTTCCGAGCCATTCTGATCAGCGCCTTGCTCGCCGGCGTCGTCGCCGGTGCGGCGTTAACCGGCGTGCAGACCCTGAAGGTCTATCCGCTGATCTTCGCCGCGGAGGCCTATGAAGGAACCGGCCACGGCCATGCGGCACATGGCGCGTCCAACCCTATCCAGGATAAGAATACAAGGGCATGGATGCCGGCCGACGGTGGCGAACGGTTGTTCTATTCCCTGTTGTCCAACGTTCTAATGTGCGTCGGCCTGGGATTGGTGTTGGCGGCGATATTCGCCCTTCGCGATGTGGCCGATTGGCGGCAGGGAGTGGCCTGGGGCCTGGGCGGCTTCGCAGCCGTCCATCTGGCGCCGGCGTTGGGCCTGCCGCCGGAACTGCCCGGCATGCCGGCGGGCGCGTTGCTGGCGCGGCAAATCTGGTGGTTTTCGACGGCATTGCTGACGGCGGGGGGCATTGCCCTGATATTTCTCAGCCGAGGTTCCCTCTGGCGTTTGTTGGGTGTGGCGGTGCTCGCCCTGCCGCATCTTTATGGCGCGCCCCATCCGGCCAACCTGGATAGCGATGTGCCCGCTGTTCTGGCGGCGGAATTCGTCACCGCCAGCCTGGCCTCGAACCTGATTTTCTGGGTGATCCTGGGTGCGCTCATCGCCGAAACCATGGCCCGCCTGGGCCGGACAGACCGCCCGGGGTGCGCCTAACAGTTTAATTCGATGTTTCCGTCACGCCGGCAGCGGCGATCTCCAACATGCGGTCCAGGTCCAGATGATTTTCCAGATGGGCGGCCAGGCCATCCAGGGTCTTTTCCACCAGGGCGGCAAAATTGATGCCGCTCCTCGCCCGCTCTTGCAGGCCCGCCAGATAGGCGTGACGGAAGCCATCGGCACGCAGTAAACCGTGCAAATAGCAGCCTTCAACCCGGCCATCGGCGCTGCGCGCGCCGTCGGCCACGCCATCGATGATCAGAAACGGCCGCTCCCTGTCGGGACCCTCGCTGCGGCCCAGATGGATTTCATAGCCCTGTAAAGCCTCGCCACTCTCAAGGTGAATGCCCGCACGCTCACCCAAGGTTTTTTCCCGACCCAGAATCGTCTCAATCGCCAGCAAACCCAATCCGTCGGCTTGGCGCGTGGCGCCTTCGATACCGTCGGGATCGCGGATTGTTTTCCCCAGCATCTGATAGCCGCCGCAAATGCCCAGAATTCGCCCGCCGCGCCGATGATGGGCCATGATGTCGATGTCCCAACCCTGTTGCCGCAAAAACGCCAGATCCGCGATGGTGTTTTTGCTGCCTGGCAGCAGTATCAGGTCCGCGTCTCCGGGTATCGTTTGGCCAGGCGGGATCAACCGTACCGACACATCCGGTTCCGCGTTCAGGGGATCCAGATCGTCGAAATTCGCGATGCGCGAGAGTTTCGGCACCGCGATCTTGATCGCACCGCCATTGTTCACAACGGGCTTGTCCAACGCCACGGCGTCTTCCGCCGGCAAATGCGCCGCATCCGGGAAGAACGGCGCGATGCCCAGGGCGGGCCAGCCGGTGCGGGCGGTGATCTCGGTCAAACCACCGTCGAACAGGGTGCGATCGCCGTGGAACTTGTTGATGATATAGCCTTTGATCCGTGTCCGCGCCGGGGCGGGCAGCACCGCATGGGTTCCGACCACGGCGGCAATGACGCCGCCGCGATCGATATCCGCGACGAGCACGACTGGCACATTCGCGGCGGCGGCGAAGCCCATATTGGCGATATCCGGGCCCGGCAGATTGATCTCCGCCGGACTGCCCGCGCCTTCCACCAGGATCAGGTCGGCGCCTGCCGCGTTAAGGGCATAGCTGTCCAATACTTCGGCCAGCAGGTCCGCCGTCAAATGGTGGTATTGCCGCGCATTCGCCGCGCCACGGACCTGGCCGCGCACAATCACCTGCGCACCCATATCGGCCTGCGGCTTTAACAGGATGGGATTCATATGAATGCTGGGCAGGGCGCGTGCGGCCATGGCCTGCAGATGCTGGGCCCGGCCAATTTCACCGCCGTCCGCGGCGATTGCCGCATTGTTGGACATATTCTGTGGTTTGAAGGGCCGCACGCACAAGCCCCTGTTGGCATAGGCGCGCGCCAGGCCGGCGACCATGAGCGATTTGCCCACGTCCGATCCGGTGCCCTGGAACATCAATGCCTTCGCCATGATCTGGCGTCCTCCTTCTGAGGCTCGGTTGCAACGGGCCGCGCGCGTCTCCTGGCTTGGGGTCATTGGTCGCAGGGCCTTCCCGGCGGCAGCGCCGGATATTCGATATTCTGCGTGTGTAAAGATAAAACACCGGCTTTCGCGCCACGGCTGGGTCAACCTAACACGCAGCTTGATTGTCCGGCAATTGACGGATCGGACCCGCCGCTGGATCATGCTGGCAAAGTTACGCCGGCGGGCGTAATGCTACTAGCCCTATCAAGGTAAATTTTCGGAATTGTTCATGTTCGCTGTTCTTGGCCTGGGGTTTCTGTTAGGGCTGCAACACGCCCTGGAGGCCGATCATGTCGCCGCCGTTGCCGCAATAACCGCGGATAGCAGCCGTCTGGGGCAAGTGCTTCGTCATGGTCTGTTCTGGGGGCTGGGCCATGCCCTGGCGCTATCCGCGTTCGCTGGGTTTGCGATGTTGGCGCGCGGCAATATTCCCGTCGGATTGAGCGCAACTCTGGAATTTGCCGTTGCCGGCATGTTGATTGTTTTGGGCGTCATGGTGATTTTGCGGGTGGCGCGCGAGCGATTGCATTTTCATTTCCATCGGCACAAGGACGGTGAAATACATTTCCACTCCCATGGCCATGCGGGCGACAGCCGGGCCCACAATGAAATCCGCCATGACCATGACCATCATGGCGGCGGCATCCGGCGCAGCCTGGCCGTGGGCATGATGCATGGCCTGGCGGGGTCCGCTGCCCTGGTTGCGCTGGCCGCGCCCGGTCAGTGGCCGCAAGGGCTGGGATTTGTCTTCCTGTTCGCCAGCGGCTCTATGGCGGGCATGGTGCTGCTCTCCTCGGTCATCGCCCTGCCGATTGTCCTGTCCGGCGGCGTCCTGACCGGACTCAACCGTGGCTTGCGGCTCGGCGCCGGGACGATTTCCGTGACGATCGGTTGCTTTTACGCCTTTACCCAGAAGGCGGCGGTCATGGCGCTGCTGCAATCGTGATGCCTGGGCAGCAACGGCATGGCGGCATTCTTGGCTGAACGGATCTGTTTGCGTTGCTTCACTTTCGCCACCTATAAAGCCTTGCTGCGGCGCGCCTTGGCCGCACCTGTAAGACACGCTAAATCAAAGCGCACTATAAATTGAATAGACCGTGACCATCCCTTGCTGGGATAGTGTTGCGGTCGGATGTGGTGGAGGGAGCGTGGCGCGTTGTAATATCTTTGAAATGGGCGGAATATTCTCCGATCGTTTGATTTTCTTTAATACTTGCCTGCCATTTTGCGGATTGAGGTAGGAAAACATGAATTTTATCGACGCATTGCTGAATCCCGACGGGGATGAATTTCCCAATCGGACCATCGTGGTCAATGCAGCCAACCTGCTGCAGATTGGCGAGTTTCAATTCCTGCAACTGGCTTTCGCGCACTGGCAGGGCCGGGACATGCGCCCGGACGAGGTCAGTGCGATTTTCGATAGTTTCATGGTCCGGAGCGAGGTGCCGGGCTGGGCGCTGATGTACGCGCGGAACATCGAACAGTTGGATCAGGTCAGCCAGCTTGATGGCAACGATCCAAATTATCACCGCTATGACATCGCCGCCCGGCCGGCATACAAGGCAAGCCCACGAGCCGGATTCGTGGCCGCCTTGGCTTTTCTTGTCGGAACTTTGGGTGGCGCCTTCGCCTTGGCCAGTCAGTCGGCGGCGTGCAGCGATCAATTTCCCCCCTGCCTGAGCAATGGCGAGATTTCAGGGTCACAGGGGCGATAGCCACCCGGGCGGGCTATCAAATTGCGATAACGGGTATTAAGCTGGCGCCATGTTTGAATTCGCAGGCGCCTGGGAAGGCCCCATCAATTTCATCTTTCTGATCGTCACGGGCGCTATCGCCGTGCATGCAATCCGCTATCGTGACAAGGACGGTAAAAGTGACTTCGTGCGCCTGTTGTTTGGCTGTATCGCGGCCGTCTTCTTCATGCTGGTGTTGTTTCAGGACGTTCTCGGCGTGGTAAGCTTTTCCTGATTCAGAGCGATTTTCAAATCACTCGGGTCGCGTCCGCGACTCCTAATAGTCGATATTTGCTTTAAGGTTTGTAGGTGCGCGATTTGCCATCAATCTCCGGACGTCGCAACACCCGCTGATCCGCCGGCTTCTGCATTTCCGTATACAGATATTTGGCCCGTTTGCGGATGGTCGATGGGTTGGGATCGTGCAGGATGCGGTCAATTATTCCCGGACCGTCGACGGCCTCTTCGTCTACCTTCAAGGCTTCAATATAATTCTGCAGGGCCAGTTCGTGCCGGCCGTTACGGTCGTGTGCGATACCCAGATTGGCATAGGCGGCGGCCAGGGTGCCACGGCCCGTGGGATCGTCAACGGAAAGATTGGCTGCTAGAAATGTGATCAGGGCGCCTAGTTCCGCGATCGCGTCGTCATAATGTTCAGTGGCGATCAGGGCCACCGCGCGGCCCATGCGCGCCCCGCGATGATCGGGGTTGATCCGCAATGCCTCATCGAAATTCTCCATCGCATTGTTATAGTCCTGGGTCGAAAGATACATATCGCCACGCTCGGTCTCGTAATCGCCGGGTGGCCGGTCAAAAAAGGTGTCAAAGAAAATAGCCGTGCCCCCGGCAAGGGCCAGGGCGATGAACATCAAAAAGATAAACCGCCTGATGACCGCCGGGCTCATGAGCCGGCGCCAAACAGGTAGTTGGTGTAGAAGATTGAAAAGACAAAGCTAAGCAAAGCCGCCGTCACGCTGGCGCGGCGCAACAGCCGCTGCTGTTCCGCCGCATCCGCCGCCTCACCCTTGCGCTGGGCGCGGCGGATGCTCATCACCCAGATGACCTTGCGGATGGGAATGAAGAGCAGGAGCGCCAGTATCAGGCTCCACAACAACCAATACTGCGGCTGAAAAATCGCGGCCATTGAATCTCGCAAATCTATCCGCAGGTGTTTCGCTGCTGCTCTTCACGTGCGGGGCAAGGCTAGCGAAAAAAAGGGGGAAGGGCCATGCCCTTCCCCGCAATTCTTCGTCCATTTATGGTCCGGGGCGTGGGAGAAACGAAATATCCACGCCGGCGGGACCGGTTGCTTACGACCCCGCTGACTGCGGTTGCGCATCGCCAATATCTTCGGTCAAGGATATGACCTCCTTGCTTGGCACCGAAGACATTTCCATCTTGTAGGCCAGGAACCACATCATTGCGACACCCAGGGCCCAGAATAAAATCTGCCAGGCCCAGATGGATGGAATGCCGAATGTCCAGCCTTCAACGCCGGCATTGGGCGCACCAAAGATGGTGTTGCCAATAACCGCGCCAGGGCCAACGCCAAAGAACAGCCAGGCCAAGGTGATGATCCATGCCACGGGGATCAGCTTGCGCTTATCGGCTGAAATGCTGGCATGTTCACGCAGGAAGTTGTGATAGACCATCCGGTGCGAGCGGCCCTTTTCATCCTGGGTCATGGCCGAAACGATGACGCAAATTGCCAGATTGAAGATTATGCCCCAGCCGGCAGAGTGCATGGTCCAGGGCCAGCGGCCCCAGGCCAGTTTTATACCGAACGCGCTGGCGATATTCAGACCAAAGCTCTCGGTAAAGATGACCGCGAGCAAACCGGCCGCCAGGCCCAGGGTTGCGCCCTGCCGGGTAATCCATGGGAACCAGCACACAGCCGCCAATGAAGGCCACATCTGAAAGCCAAAGGCCACCGCCAAACCACCCAGCAGAACCAGCGCATCGGCGGAGTAGGTGGCGACCAGCAACGCGGATACCACGATGAAGGCAACGCCCGCCCGGCCAAACAACTTTTGCGTGGCATGGGAGGCATGCGGGTTCAGATAGCGTTTGTACAGGTCGCGGGTCAGCATGCCGCCGGCCGTGGACATATAAGCCGCACCCGTCGACTGCATCGCGGCCAAGGCGCAAACCGCCAACAGGCCGACGAACCAGGGCGCCGCATCCGAAACCAGATTGATGTAATGCGGCACCAGATTACCCTGCATGTTCGCCGTCAGATCCGGCAGCACGGTCGCAATCCCGCCCGCCGCGGCCACCGCCGGATTGGCGCCCAGGAAATGGGCGCCCATACCCTGTGCGGCGGTAAAGACGAACAGGATCAGACCAATGCCGAATGACGAGGCCCAGACCTGTTGCGGCGCAAAAGGCCGGGGATCCGTATTGGCGAACGACCACATGGAAAATGCCGGCGCCGATTGAATGCCCATTAGGGCAAACATATAGGTCAGGCACATCACGCCGGTCCACAGACCGCCCACCGGTGTCTCCACCCCAAGGCCGGCGGTAAACTGGATCACGCCGGGAATTGCCAGGTAAGCGTTATGGCCGTCTGGGGTAGCGCCCCATTTGCCGATACTGGTCTTGCCGAGGGCCGCCATGGCGTCATTGAAAGCGCCGAAGCCACCCAGGTAGCTGTAGGCAATGAAGCCTATCGAGACAATGCCAAAGGCCAGCAAAACACATTGCAGGGTGTCCACGTAGGCCACTGCCCGTAGGCCGCCTGTCGCCACATAGATCAGCACCACGGCCGAGAGCACCCACATGCCGACGTCCTTGGAGATCATGTTGTCGGTCAAGACGTTGAACAGGAAGCCGGAGGCGCCGAGTTGCACGCCAAGATAAGGAATTGAGAATAACAGCGCGACCAATACCACCAGGATACGAATGGCATCGCCCTGGAAATAGTCGGACAGCATTTCACCTGGCGTCACATAGCCGAACCGCTTGCCCAGCATCCATTGGCGTTTCAGAAACATCACGCCGGTAAAGGGAATGGTGATGGCATAGAACGATGCATAGGCGTATTGAAATCCATCGCGGTAGATCAGGCCGGGGTGGCCCATAAACGTCCACCCGGAGAACGACGTCGCCGTCGCCGCCAAGACAAAGACCCAAATTGATAATCTGCGGCCGGCAATAAAATAGTCGGTCGCGGTTTTCGCCGTCATTGCGCTTTTGACGCCCCAAAAGATGCAATAGCACCAATACAGCACCACAAAGACAAACAGCCATACGATTTTGGCTTCCATGTGATACCTCTCCTATTCAATGGGTCTCCGAAAGCTGATCGCACGCATCGGCCGATCTTACTCCGGAACCCGCAAACACCAATGACCGCCAAATCGGTGAACGACCTATGTTTTGGCCCGTTAGGTAGCTAAATACGCGGTCCATTGCCGGTCAGTTACGGGCAAAAGATTTATGCAAGGAACTGATTCGGCTCAACAATCTATCATTGGCCATAATCCAAAGCAATTGAGTAATATGGACCATTATACAAGCATGACTAGGCACGATGCGTGCCATGACGTTGACTTCAAGATCGCCCGTGTTGTGGATTTTAAGTCCGCCGCCCAAGAAATCGATCCGCCGCACTAGCCGGCGAAAGCTTTTCGCAAGCCGGCCTGTTCCATAAGTGGTAGTACCTGGTCGATCCATTGTCGGCATTCGTTGATGTAGTCGACCCACGAGATCAGGATGCCGTCAACGCCCAATTCGGAAAGCCGTTCGATCCCCGCCACGATCTGCTCCGGGGTGCCGACCAGCGGATAGCCGCCGAAGCCCGCCTTGAAGTGAAACTTGAAAGCCTCAAGGACATCGTCGCTCAAGGTCTCGGATTGCGCGCCAAAGATATTGATCATGTTGGCGACCGCCTGATCGTCGCCCTTTTCCACGACATAATGGTGCAGATAATCCCGGGCTTCCTTTTCGGTTTCGCGGCAGACCACATAGCCATGGATCCAACATTGCGAGGTGCGGCCGAGATCCGCTGCCATGCGTTTGAGCTGCGCGATCTGGGCCCGGTCGCTGTCCGTATCCTTTTGCCGCAGCATGGCGAAATTCATATCCGCATGCTTGGCGGAAAAGGCATGACCGATGGCCGAGCTGCCGGCATTCATGATCGGCGGGCGCGGCGACTGCAAGGGTTTGGGTTGGCTCCACATACCCTTGCCGCTAAAGAAGGCGCCGTCAAAATCGAACTCCGCATCCGCCGACCACAGCTTTTTCACCAGGGTCAGCCACTCCGCCGCATAGGCATAGCGCTGATCGTGGGGCGCCAGGTCGTGGCCAAACATGTCGAATTCGTTCTTGAACCATCCGGCGACGAGGTTGAGGGCGAAGCGTCCGGCGGAGACATGGTCTATGGTCGCCGCCATCTTGGCCGCCGCGACGGGATGGATCAGCGGTGCATGTACGGTTGCGAAAATAGTGCTGTAGCTGGTGACCGCGGCGATCGCCGCGGCCCAGGTCAGGGTTTCGAAGGTGCGGTTGTTGAAGTTGGTTTCACCGCCGTATCCTTTCCAGCGCCCGACCGGCAGCAAGGCCTCCAGACCGGCGGCATCGGCCATGCGCGCCAAAGCCATGTTTTCTTCCCAGGTCATGGCCCAGGCCCCCGCGGCGGTCGTTACTGTCGAGCCGTGGGAGCAGTTGAAAGCCATGACGCCGAGCTTGACGCGGTTCCCGCTGAATAAGGCATTGGTCATGCAGGCCTCTTGTGCCGGTTGTTGGCGTGCACCAGTATACCGCCCACCGCCAAAATTCAGACATTGAATTCAAAACCTACAATTTTCGGGCATCGCGGGATCATCACTATGAACAAGCGACTAACGGACAGCCAGATCAGACACTACGAGGACGACGGCTATGTGCATCCCGTTGCTGTCTTGAACGCTGATGAAGTGTGGACCGCCCGGGCGGAAATCGAATCGTTCGAGGCCCGGTCCGGCAAAACATTGGATTATCCCGAAAAATCCAAATCCTATCTTTTGTTCGACTGGGCGGATCGGCTGGTCCGCCACCCGGGCGTACTGGACGCGGTGGAGGATTTGATCGGCCCGGACATCATGGTCTATCACACCACCATGTGGATCAAGGATCCGAATACGCCGCAATATATTCTGTGGCACCAGGACGGCACCTATTTTCACCTCGATCCCGCGTTGCACGTGACGGCCTGGGTTGCCCTGTCGGATGCCGGCGTGGCGGCAGGTTGCATGCATGTGCTTCCGGGCAGTCATAAACTGGGTCGGTTCGAACACCGGGACGATCCGGGCGAACATAATCTGATCCTGCGCGGACAAGCCATCTTTGGCCAGTTTGATGGCGAGGTTGGGGTGCCCATGCCGTTGCAAGCCGGCGAAATGTCATTGCACCACACCAACCTGGTGCATTGTTCGCATCCGAATGGATCCGGGGACCGGCGCATGGGTTTCGGGATCAGCTATATCCCGGCGCATGTCCACGATGTCGGCGCCCAGGTTGGTGCGCCGCCTGGCTCCGCCATGCTGGTCCGTGGTGAAGACCGCTGGGGCCATTTTCTGCCCGAACAACGGATCGGTGCGCCGTTGAGCCCGGCAGCCTACCAAAACCATGCACGGCTGATGGCGCAATTCCGCGGCCGCCAGGATGCCGGCGCCCTGATCCGCCGCGACGTAGCTTACAGCAAAGTCACATAGAGCAGTTTTCAATTAGATGGAGTCGCGAACGCGGCTTAAAGTAATTGGTTCAATTGCGCTATTCTGAAGATTCCGGGCACATTTGATCCAAATGTGCCCTAATCCGCCGCCTCGCCCTCGCTTTCACGGAAATGGGCGTAGTTCTGGCGGGCAAACCAGAGCATGTAATCCGTATAGGTGGTCGGCTCATAGCGCGGCGGATTTTCATCGTCGCGGCATGTGGGCAGGCACGCCATCACATAGTCCGCGTGGGCGTCGAAAAAGAACGGTATGGCGTAGCGGTCGCGATGGGGCGCCGAGGCGACGGCCCGGTGCGGCGTGGATAGAAACCGGTGATTGCTCCAACGCCGCAGCATATCGCCGCTATTGACCAGAAAACTGCCGGGCAGCGCCGGGGCGTCGAACCAGCTGCCGTCCAGGCGGCGGACTTGCAGGCCCTCGACCTTGTTTTGCGCCAGCAGAGTCAGAAACGAGGAGTCCGTATGAGGCGCCAGACCGAATTGATTGTCTTCCGCCTGGGCCGGCGGGTAGTGGGACAGGCGCAAGGTATATTGCGGCTCGCTGAAAGCTTCGGCGAAATAATCCGCCGGCAAATCCAGGGCGCGGGCATAGATCGGCAGCATGCTTTTCGCCAGTTGCTCCAGGGCGCTCATATAGCCGTTGCAGGTATCGCGAAAGCCGTCCAGGCCCATCGGCCATTGATTGGCGCCGCGAAAGCGCTTGTTGCTGACGATATCGGGGTGGTCCGCGGGCAAATCGCGCTTGAGAAAGAAAGCGGCGACAAGATTTGCCTTGCGTTCCCCTTCATAGACCTGGCTGGCGCGCGAGATGGACGCACCATGGCCCATATAGCCGATGTTATGTTGATTGGCTTTGAGCGCCATTTTTTCCGCTTCACCCAGGGCGTGGAAGCGGGCCGAGGCATCAAAGGTCGCATCGATCAAGTCCTGCGGCACCCCATGGCCGCGAATGAAGAAGAAGCCGACGTTTTCGGCGGCGTATTGCAGTTCCTTTGCGGTCGCCTCAAGCGCGCCGGGTTTTCCGGCGAGAAAAGCGCCAAGATCGAGAACGGGAATTTCCTTTTGCATCGGGTATCCTCGTATTTGTCAGCTTGCCATGGCCCAGCTTGCTTTGGCATTGTACCCTATTTAGCCTGACGGTAACGCTCTTGCCGTGACGAGGGCAAGAGAACAGAGCAACGGATTGGAGAGTGGGATTTGCCATGCTCGAATATAAACCGCTCGACGGACCCTTTGGCTGCGCCGCGTTCTGGCACACGGATCAGTCCTATGATGCCGATCCCGCCACCGCGACCATGTTCTATGCCAGAAAAATTGCCGATGTCGGGGGCGAGACCCGGGTGATCGATATGAAGGCGGCCTATGATGACCTCGATGCGGCCGCCAGGCAGCGCATCGACAAGCTGAACGCCATGCACCTGTATGGCGCGACCTCGGGCCGGGACGGTGAAGCGCCGACCGCCACTTTGGACAAGACCCAGGCCGCGGCGGTGCCCCCGATGCCTCACCCTTTGGTACGGACCCATACGGTCACAGGGGAAAGGGCGCTATACGGTGTTGCCGGTACGGCATTCGGGATCGAAGGCATGGCCGCGGATGAAGGCGAAGCGTTGATCGCCGAATTGAAGGCCCACTGCGTGCGGGACAAGTATATCTACGAGCATAATACCAGGTCGGCGACATCGCCATGTGGGATACCCAGATGACGTCGCATGCCGCCGAACCGATTAGCTTGCCGGACGGCAAGGGGCGCGCGCGTCTGTTGTGGCGTATCAGCGTTCGGGGCAAACCGGCGGTTTACCAAATAGAGTTCAAAAGCATGCCGCCAAACTATGCGGATCATCACCCTGGATTGGGCCATAAGCGAGCGTCGGAATTAAATGAAAGAGGGCAGCCATGATTATTGAACAAATATGGACCGGGAATGCGTATCGCAATTTCAACTACCTGATCGTCTGTCCGGAAACGGGAGAGGCCATGGCGGTCGATCCGCTTGATCATGAGAAATGCCTCGGTCTGGCCAAGGACAAGGGTTGGAATATCCGCCAGGTGCTGAACACCCATGAACATGGCGATCACACGGGCGGCAATGGCGCTGTGATCGCGGCCACGGGCGCCACGTTGCTGGCCCACAAGAACGCCAAGGGCATGATTCCCGGCATGGACCGCGGTCTGGATGCAGGCGATATCATCAAAGTCGGCACATCGGTGGAGATCGAGGCGCTGGATACCCCGGGCCATACCATGAGCCATGTCTGTCTGCTGACCCGGACCGATCAACCGGCCCTGATTTGCGGCGATACCCTGTTCAATGCGGGCGCCGGCAATTGCCACAACGGCGGTCATCCGAACGAGCTGTACGATACCTTTGCCAATCTGCTAAGCCAGCTGCCGGACGATACCCTGATTTATCCGGGTCATGACTACATTACGAACAATCTGGAATTCACCCTCGACCGGGAGCCCGACAACGCCCGCGCCAGGTCCCTGCTGGACGAAATTGGCAATCAGGATCCCAACAGCGCGCTGGTGTCGACCATGGCATTGGAGAAAGAGATCAATACGTTCCTGCGGCTGCGAAACCCGAGCGTCATCGCTCAGTTACGGCGCAGTTTTCCGGATTTGCCTGATGCGCCGGATCCGCGGGACGTCTTCAAGAAGCTGCGAGAGCTTCGAAACAGCTGGTAAAATCCTGGAAATACGCTGGAGCATGTTTCTTCGAAACATGCCCGGACTCTTAAGAATAGAGCAATTGAACCAATTAGTTAAGGCGCGACAGCGACTCCGACTAATTGAAAATTGCTCAATGTCCCAGAAATCAGTTCGCCGTGTTGCGGGGCGTTGGCGGCATGGCTTTGCTCTCATTCGGCGGAACAATTCGGTCAGCCGGAAAGCGTACCGTGATCGCGGTGCCGACGCCTGGTTTGCTGCTGATGTCCAGTGATCCGCCGTGCATTTCGGTCAGTTCAGTCGCCAGGGGCAGGCCAAGCCCGGTGCCTGTGTATTTCCGGTTCAGATCACTATCGATTTGTCCGAACGGTTGCAGGGCCGTGGCGATATCTTCGGGCGCGATGCCGATGCCGGTGTCGCTTACAACAAACTCGTAACCGCTTTCCGGGCCGCACCGTACATCCAGTGTCACCTGGCCGCCCGCATGGGTGAACTTGATGCCGTTGGACATCAGGTTGATCAAGATCTGCTTCAACTTGCGCTCGTCCGCGCACAATAACGGCAAATCACCCTGGAAGTTGGTCTGGATTCGAACCCCTGCCCCGCGCGCCCGTTCTCGCATAAGAACCAGAATGGAAGCGACGAGCTTGGGAACCGCGATTTCAACGTCGTTTGGTTTCTCGGAACCCAGTTCGATTTTGGAGATATCGAGAATATCGTTGATCAGGTCGAGCAGATGCTGCCCGGATACGAAGATATCATTGGCATATTCGAGGCTTTTCTCGCCACTGTCGGGTCCCAACATCCCGCTTTTGAGGATTTCGGAGAAACCGATTATGGCATTCAATGGCGTGCGCAATTCGTGGCTCATATTGGCCATGAATTCAGACTTGGTGCGATTGGCCATTTCGGCGCGATTTTCGCTTTTTCGCAATTCGCGGTTCGCCTGGGCGTGTTCGGTGTTATCGATCATCACGCCGCCGAATCCCGCCGGTTTCCCCGCATTGAAAATCGGAAACTTCGTCAACACAAAGCTTCTTTCACGGCCCGTATGGTCGGGAATAAGTACTTCGTCCGTGGTAACCTGCCAGGTGGCGAGCATTTTACGATCCCCCATGGCATAGCGCTCGGCGCGTTCCTTTGGGAATAAGTCATGCGCGGTCTTGCCAGAAACGGTCATGGGATCGATGCCGAACCATTCCTGAAATTGCCGATTGATCAGCAAATAGCGGGCCTCGGTGTCTTTGAGAAACAGGGCGGCGGGCACATGATCCAAGATTGCCTTCAGCCGCTGTTCGCTCTCGCGCAGCAGGAATTCCGTGCGTTTCTGTTGGGTGATGTCGGAGCCGGTGCCGCGATAGCCCCTGAACGCGCCATCGCGGCTGAAGAACGGCGTGCCGTTGATGGAAAGCCATATGGTTTCGCCATTCTGGCTGGTGCGTGGGTGAACAAAATCGCGGAAGGGGCGATGGGCGTCCAAATCCTCCAAATGTTGCCGCCACATCCCTTCATCCACGTTCGGGATACCGGTTTCCTGGCGGGTCTTGCCCAGCAATTGGATTTCGGCAACGCCGGTGACTTCGCTAAACCGGTCGGAAAAATAGGTAAAGCGAAGATGTTCATCCATCTCCCAAAACCAATCCGAGGCGGAGGTCGCAATATCCCGGAACCTTGCCTCATTTTCTCTAAGCGCGTCCTCGGCTCGTTTCAGCGGGGTGATATCGGCACGAACGCCAATCGTACCGCCGTGACTGGTTTTTTGTTCGGAATATCGCAACCATCGGCCATCGGATAGATGATACTCGTGCTGCCCGCCTGGATGGCGAAACTGGCTCAACCGCTCCTCGACCCATTCATCAACCCTGCCAATAGCGGAGGGATGCGGGCCAACTTCCACGGCGGTCCGGATAATATCCTCGAAATTGGCGCCGGGGATAATCTTGTGGGCCGCCAGGGGATGCAGTTGCTTGTATCTGGAATTGCAAATAACCAGGCGCTCGTCCGCATCATACAGCACGAAACCATCCGAGATCGCCTCGATTGCATCCTCCAACTGCGCCGTGGCACGGATTAAATCATCCTTTATCAGTTTATGTTCCGCGAGGCTTTCCCGAAGGCGCGTGTTGAGCCGCACGACCGACCGATAGCGCCGCCACGCCAGGGCGGCCGCGACAACTAAAAATCCGCCTGCCCCTGCTAAAAGCAGCTGCGGCATGGACCAGGACGACGCCGACGCGCCGAACCATGCCTGGAAACCGGCGAAGTGATCCGATGCGCGCGCGGGGCCGCTGAAAGCCACGGTGGCGCCGGCCAAAAGCGTCGCCATGACGCCAAGGATTCGCACACCCTTGCCCCCGCGCCGCGCCCAATTGAAAAACGCAGCCCTCATGCCCGGTCCCGCCAGTTGCTTTCGACCATTCGCCATAATCGCGGCCAATTCTAGACAAATACCATTAACAACCGGTTGTACAAAGGTTGGCCAGGGGCACCAGGATTTTCGGTCGCCTTTGTCAAGCAAACGGCGCGCTGATACAAGATCCTATGGGATCATCAGTATTACATATGAAGGGCGGCAGCGGTGTCTGAAATATCAAGTGCGGCGGCGGCGGAATTTTTAAAGGCCAATCTGGCGCCCTGGATTCAGGATTTGGCGATTACGATCGAGCGTATCGATGCCGCGGGCGCGGTCTTGCGGGTGCCGTCTTCACCGCGTTTAAACCGCAATGGCGGGACCATTTGCGGTCAAGCCATCATGGCGCTGGCGGATACCGCCATGATCTTCGCCATCGCTGGCTGCCTGGGTGAATTCAGACCGATGACCACGGTCAATCAAACCGCGGCATTTTTGCGTCCCGCCGCCAATGCCGATCTGGTCGCGGAGGCCGCGATCATCAAGCCGGGCCGTACCATCATGTATGGCGAGGTCAAGCTGTTTGCCGACGATGCGACGAGGCCCGTGTCCCATGTCACCTCCACCTATATGCTGTTATGACGCCGCGCAGGTAACGGCGGTCAGGAATTCCGCGACCAGGGCGTTGACCGGTTCGGGAAACTCCCAGGCCGGAAACCCGCCCGCCTGGGCGATGGCCGCGCGCCGTGCGTTTGGCAACAGGGCTTGG
Source organism: Pseudomonadota bacterium (assembly GCA_027623205.1). Classification (GTDB taxonomy): domain Bacteria; phylum Pseudomonadota; class Alphaproteobacteria. The sequence goes on from JAQBYC010000054.1 coordinate 21,578, forward strand.
AGGCGATCGGCCGCGGCGATGAAATCCGGCAGTTCATGTTCGCCGTTGTAAAACAGCACCGGCGTTTCCAGGGCGGCGATCTGTCCGTCGATCGGCTCGACCGCCCGGCTGGCGCCTTGATACAGCCAGGGCGCGCCGGGAAATTGCCCGATCATGGCCGCATGCTCCGCCGCCCGGCAGGGGCCCGGGCGCTGGCGCATGACCGCGAACCAGGCGGCCCGCGCGAACCATTGTTGGCGGGCGGCGGCCATGCCCCTGGTTTGGGCGGTTTCGCGGGCCCGTTGCAATTCCCTGTCGACACTGGGCATGGCATGGCCCGGCAGCACGGTCCCTTCAAGAATGAGGGCCTGGAAACGGGCCGGTTCCCGGGTAGCCAGCAGCAGGCCCAGGGCGGCGCCCGTGTGGGTTCCCCAATAGTGGCAGCGGTCAATCCCCGCCGCCGTAATGGCGCCGTCGACCTGTGCCGCCAGCTCCCAATGGCCGAATGGTCCGGGTAGGTCGACGGATAAGCCGTGGCCGGGCAAATCGATCAACAGAATCGGATGCCGGTCCTTGAAGGCATCGACCTGGGCGGAAAAGACCCGATGGTCCTGGGACATGCCGTGCACCATGACCAGCCAGGCGCCTTTCGCGCCCGTTTCGCAAATGCGCCTGGATTGTGCCGCCATGTCTGACCCGCCGCGTCGTTTTTGCCGCCGTACATAAAGCAGACTAAAGGATCCTCCGGCGGCGCGTATACATTCATCGCAGCGGTCAAAGTTGCCTTGACCCTTTTTTTTGCGTTGGCCACACCGCGTAAGCTTGGCGCCTCGATGACGGAACTTGCGTGGGAGGCACAAGATGAAAGCCGGATTTATCGGTACGGGCAGCATCGGCGCGCCGTTGGCGACCAACATCCTGGATCAGGAAAAATCCCTGGTTGTGTTTGACATCAATCCGAACGCCCTGAAAACCCTCGCCGCCAAGCAGGCCAGGCTGGCACGGTCACCGGCCGACGTCGCGGACCGGGCGGACATCGTTTTTGCCTGCATGCCCAGCATCGACAGTTTTCACGCCGTCGTTTCCGGAACCGACGGCGTGTTGCAAGGCGGCCGGATGAAAATTTTTGTCAATCTGGGCACCATGGGCACCGAAGCCGTTGGCGCCGTCGACGCCATATTGTCCGCCAAGGGGATCGCCATGCTGGATTCACCCATAACCGGCGGCGTGCAACGGGCCTGGGATGGGGACATCACGGTCATCTCGTCGAGCCGGCAAGAGGTGTTCGATCAGGTCCAGCCATTCCTTCAGGCATTTGCCCGCGACATCCATTACGTCGGTGGAGAAATTGGCCAGGCGCAGTTGGTCAAGATCTGCAACAACATCATGTCGTTCACCAATCTGGTGGTTGCCGCCGAGGCGTTGGTGATGGCGGCGAAGGGCGGCGTCGACCCGGAAAAGGCGCTTGCCGTGATCAATTCAGGCTCCGGCCAGAACAGCGCAACCCTGGCGACAGTTCCAAATTTTGTCCTGAACCGGAAATTCAACATGGAAGCGCCCATGCACATCATAGAAAAGGACGCGATGCTGTGGCGGATGGAGGCGGAACGCCTGGACGTCCCCCAGAACGTCGCCGGGGCGACCTACCACACCCTGCGGCAGGCGCTGGCCATGGGATTGAAAGACGGCGATCTCAGCGAAATCGTCAGGGTGGTCGAACGCGCCGCCAATTTTGAATTGCCAAAGACCCGTGATTAATACCACTTTGTGCCGATCGGGCTGATTTCAGGGGGAATACGGCGATGCATGATCTGGTGGTACGCGGCGCGAGGGTCATCGATGGCACCGGCGCCGCCGGCCGGGTGGCGGATGTGGCCGTGGACGGCGGCGTCATTGCGGTCGTCGCGGACCCTGGCGCGGTTGGACCGGGCCGGCGGGAAATCATTGCCGAAGGTCTGCTGCTGACCCCTGGTTGGGTGGATATCCACACCCACTATGACGGTCAGGCGACCTGGGATCCTTACCTGACGCCGTCCTCGTGGCACGGCGTGACCACCGCGGTGTTTGGCAATTGCAGCGTCGGCTTCGCACCCGTGCGCCCGGGCAGTGAAGCCTATCTGATCAATTTGATGGAAGGCGTGGAAGACATACCCGAAACCGTGCTGGCGGAAGGCATCGATTTTCGCTGGGAAAGTTTTCCGGAATATCTGGACGTGCTGGCCTCGACGCCGCGGATCATGGATATCGGCGCCCAGGTACCCCATGCGGCGCTGCGCTATTATGTGATGGGTGAACGCGGAGCCGATTTCGCCGAAACGCCTGATGCCGCGGAAATCACCCGCATGGGTGAACTGCTGGAAGCCTCGCTGCATGCCGGCGCCTTGGGCTTTACCACCTCGCGCACGGTCAAGCACCGCGCCGCCGATGGCCGGCTGACACCCGGCTATGGCGCCGAGGAAGCGGAACTGACCGGCCTGGCCCAGGCCATGAAACGGGCCGGCGCCGGGGTCCTGGAAGTCAATTCCGATTTCGGCGAGGGCGATTTTGCGCGTCTGCGCGCCGCGGCCGAGATCGCGGGCCGGCCCCTTTCGGTGCTGCTGGTGCAGGTCGACAAGGCGCCCGACCTGTGGCGCGAGACCCTGGAGCAGGTGGGCGAAGCCTGTGCCGACGGCCTGGAGGTAACCGCCCAGGTCGGCAGCCGGCCCATCGGCATGCTGATGGGGCTGGAAGCCACCATGCACCCCTTCACCACCCATCCCCTATGGCTGGAGATGTCGGACCTGCCGCCGCGGGAACGCTTCGCGCGCCTGGCCGGCGAGGCTGAATTGCGCCGCCGCCTGGTCGAGGAGCGGCCCGACGACGAGCACGTGCGATGGATGGGGCAGGTGCTGCGGCGTACCTTTGAACTGGACGAGGCGGTGGATTACGAACCGGCGGCGGCATTGAGCATTGCCGCGCGGGCCGCGGCCCAGGGCCGGGACCCCTTCGATCTGGCCCTGGAATTGCTGCTGGCCAGTGACGGCCGGGCCCTGCTGCTGCACCCGTTCGAGAATTACTGCGCCGGGGATCTGGAGGTGGTGAAGGAAATGCTCGAGGATCCCCATACGGTCTGCGGCGTGGCCGATGCGGGCGCCCATGTGGGCATCATTTGCGATGCCTCTTCGCCGACCTCCCTGCTCACCCATTGGGGCCGGGATCGCAGCCGGGGTGACAGGTTGCCCCTGGAATTTCTGGTGCGCAAACAAACCAGCGCCACGGCGCGGACCTATGGCCTGCTGGATCGCGGCGTTATCGCGCCGGGCTACAAGGCGGATTTCAATCTGATCGACTTTGACGCCCTGCGGCTGCACCGGCCTGAACTGATTTATGATCTGCCCGCCGGTGGCCGCCGGATCATCCAAAAAGCGGACGGCTACCGCCATACCTTCGTCTCGGGCGTGGAAGTGATGCGCGATGGCGAGGCGACCGGTGAATTGCCCGGCCAACTGCTGCGCGGCGCCCAGGCAGCGCGGCGCTAGATAATGACCTGGATTGAATAGACACCTCAGGCCGCGACGGCGGCCCGGCGCTTATGCGCCGTCCATGGTGGAGCCGTGCGCCGTGGCGCACCGGCGCGAACGAAAAAAGGCTGGTCCCATTTCGATGCATATCGAAATGGGACTATGGGACCAGTACGCTTCCTTCCATCAGGCGGCGGGCGGTGCGGTAGGTGGTGATCCGCTCCACGCTGCTGTCGGGCCCCGCGCTATGGACCTTGGCGCCGATGGGAATGGCGCCCGACGGGGTGCCCAGACGGATATCGCCGCCCGCGCCGGGCCGGGTCAGGCGGTGCACCAGGCTGCCGGCCAGATTGGCGGCCACGGCCAGACACATCCCCCCCGTCAGGGGCACGGCCCGGTGCGGCTGCCCCATGGAGATCATCCGCACCGATAGATCCATGGCCGCCGCCCCCAGGGTGCTGCCGTCAAGCAGTTGCATGGGGGCGGGCGGGCCCACCACGGCGATCTTGGGGCTGGCCCGCGAGGCGCCGGATATGGCCGCCGCCGTCTCGCCCAGGCCCATGCGCGCCCCGGCCAGGGCGCGGATCTCTTCCAGGCAGGCGAGGACTTCACCCCTGGTTTCCAGATCGCCGGGCAGTTCGGTCGCCGTCAGGCCCAGATCCGTGGCGGCGGCAAAGACGCAGGGCGTGGTGGCGTCTATGCAACAGATTTCGATCTCCCGGCCATCGGCCAGCGTGACCAGATCGCTGACTTGGCCGCTGGGCAGCAGGGCGCCGGTGCGCGATCCGGCGGGGTCCAGGAAATCCAGCCGTATGCGGGCGGCAGCGCCCGCCACGCCGGGGATGATGAAATCGCCCCTGGTTTGGGCCTTGCCGGCCGCCACGGTAAAACGGCTTTCAAATACCTGCTCCGTGTTGGTGTTGTAGACCCGCACCAGCGCCTCGCCGTCGGGCGCCGCGACCAGGCCTTCATCCACCGCGAAGGGGCCGACCGCCGAGGACAGGTTGCCGCAGGTCGCGCCATAGTCCACCACCGGTGCGTCGACCACCACCTGGCCAAAGGTGTAGTCCACATCGATGCCCGGCCGGCGCGACGGTTCGATCACCACCACTTTTGAAAGCGAGGAAATGCCCCCGCCCAGCCCGTCCAGCTGCCGGCCATAGGGGTCGGGACTGCCGATGGCGGCCAGGAAAATTTCATTCCGCCGGGCCAGCTCCGCCGGCAAATCCCGGCCATGAAAGAACACGCCCTTGGACGTGCCGCCGCGGATGAACACCGCCGGCACCCGCGTTTGCGTCATGCCCCCGTCACCCCGCGGCGCGCCCCGTAGCGCCTCGGGCCGCGCTGGCCCCCGCGATCTTGCCGAAGACCGCGCCCGAGACCAGGCCGGTGCCGCCCGGATAGTTGATGTGGAACAGGCCGCCGACCATTTCGCCACAGGCAAACAGCCCCCGGATGGGCCGCCAGTCGGTGCCGATCACGCGGGCGTCCTCGTCGATCTTCAAGGCGCCGAAGGTGAAGGTGATGCCGCCCGTGGCGGAATAGGCCACGAAGGGCGGCTGGTCCAGGCGCGTGGCCCAGTTGCTTTTTTCCGGCTGCAATCCGCTGCTGCGCAAACCGTCCTTTTGCGTCGGGTCAAAGCCGTCGTTGGAACCGGGCGCGGGCACGGCGGCGTTGTATGCCTCCAGGGTGCGCAGGGCCTGGGCGTGGTCGTCCAGTTCCAGTTGATCCACCAGTTCCGCCAGACTATTGGCCGTTATGGGTTCCGAGGTGTTGTAGCGCGGCTCCAGCAGATGCACGGTCTGCTGGTCGAAGATCTGCCAGGCCAGGGCGCCGGTTTCCTGCAGGATCCGGCCGCCGTATTTGGCATAGGTGTACATGCCCACATCCTCGCCCTCGTCCAGGAAGCGCCTGCCCTCGCGGTTGATCATGACGCTATAGGGATAGGACAGCCGGTTGCTGCGGTCCGTGCGCTCGCGGTCGGCGAAATCCGGCCATTCGTTGGAAATCGGCGTGGAATGGCGCCCGCTCCACTGGCCCCAGGGCAGGGCGCCGATGTCCAGCGCCATGCGCAGGCCGTCGCCCTGGTTGTAGGCGCTGCCGCGCACCTTGGCATGATCCCAGGGCGCGCCCAGATATTGCGCCCGCATCTGGGCATTGGCCTCGAACCCGCCGCAGCCCAGTACCACGGCGGGGGCGGTGATCTCTTCGAGGGTCTCGCCGGTGTTGGCCAGCACGCCGACCACGGCGCCGTCCTCGTCCTGCAGCAACTCGGCGGCGCCGACGCCATAGCGAATGGCGATGCCGTTGGCCTGGGACTTGGCGAACCACGAATTGGACAGCCCCACGCCTTCATGCAGGGCGCGGACGATGGCGCCTTTTTGCCATTTCACCTGATTGCCCACGCGGATGGCCGACAGGCTGACCGCCGGCTCCATGGGGATGCCGCCATATTCGTGCATCCAGCGAATGGTCTCGTAGGACTTGGAAATCAGGATTTTGGCCAGGGTCTGGTCGGTCTTGCCGGCGGTCACCCGCATCAGATCGGCCATCATTTCGTCTTCGGTATAGGTGGGGACGTCCGCGAAAAAACCCGGCAGCGCGTCTTCCGCGTCAGGCACCAGGGGCCGCAGTTTCTCGCCGTCGCCATAGGCGATGCGCAGCAGGCCGCCGCTGTAATGGGTATTGCCGCCGCGGTCTTTTTCGGGCGCCTTTTCCAATACCAGGACCCGTTCCGCGCCCTGTTCCCGGGCTGAATTGGCCGCCGCCAGGGCGGCATTGCCGGCCCCCACCACGATCACATCAAAATCAGACATTCCCTACGCCTCCCGCCGCCACAATCGAACTTCGCCGCCCCGCGCGGGGCATGACCAGGGCGCATTATGCTGGAGGGGCCCGGTCATTGAAAGGCGTCATTGAAAGGCGTCATTGAAAGGCGTCATTGAAAGACGTCACTGAAAGCCGCCAGTGGGCAATTGGGGGGTGGCCTTGGCGCTGCCGTGTGGGAATGTTAGACACGGGCCAGTCGACAACGCGAAGGATAGAGACATGAGCCGCATGAAATTCGGCGCCTTTCTGGCGCCGCATCACCCGATCGGGGAAAACCCGACCCTGCAGTTCCGCTCGGACCTGGATTTCGTCGCCCATCTTGATCGTCTGGGCTACGATGAATTCTGGTGCGGCGAGCATCATTCCACCGGCTGGGAAGTCATAGCCTCGCCCGAGATGTTCCTGGCCGCCGCCGGCGAACGTACCGCGCGCATCAAACTGGGCACCGGCGTGGTGTCCCTGCCCTATCATCATCCCTTCCTGGTGGCGCAAAACATGGTGCAGCTGGATCATATGACCAATGGCCGGGCGATCTTCGGCTCCGGCCCCGGCGCCCTGGCCTCGGATGCCTATACCATGGGCTTCGACCCCATGACCCTGCGCGACCGCCAGGACGAGGCCATTGGCGTCATTCGCAGGCTGTTGCGCGGCGAGGCGCGGTTCGACCATGACAGCGACTGGTTCACTCTGCGCGAGGCCAAATTGCAACTGCTGCCCCTGCAGGAGGACATGCCCTTCGCCGTCGCCTCCATGATCAGCCCCTCGGGCATGACGCTCGCGGGCAAGCACGGCACCGGCGTACTGTCCATCGGCTCCATGTCGAAAGAGGGTTTGCAGGCTTTGCCCACGCAATGGAGCTTTGCCGAGGACGCGGCAAAGGCGCACGGCAACATTGTCGACCGCAAGAACTGGCGCATCGTCATGTTCTGGCATATCGCCGAGACCCGGGAGCAGGCCCGCATCGAGGCCAGGGACGGTTTGTTCCGCTGGCGCAACGAATACACCGCCGGCACCCTGATGCAGGTGGGCGTGGAACCGTTCACCTCCCCCGACCAGGGGGTGGATGAAATGGCCTTCGTGGATGGCGCCACCTCGGTGATCGGCACGCCGGACGACCTGGTCGCACGGATCCGCGAGATCATGGCGCTGACGGGCGGTTTCGGCACCGTGATCGGCTTCGTCCACGACTGGGCCAATCGCCAGAACACCAGCCGCAGTTGGGACCTGGTCGCCCGTTATGTCATGCCAGAGGTCAACGGCATGCTGGAGGCCTATCGCGAATCCCGCCAGTTCGTGGTGGAGAACAGGGACTCCTTCAACCGGGCCCGCGAAGCGATCATGGACAAAATCATGGCCAACGAAAAAGCCGCCGCCGCGCTAAAGCTGGGCAGCACCTCGAAAGCCCCCATGGCGCCCCATTCCACGCCGGATTTGAACAAGGAGGCGGGGGACTAGGGCTGGCGCGGCCGCAACAAGGTGTTGGTGCGTGCAAGAGGTAAAGACATCACCCGGACACGTGCGCAAAAAAATACCCAGCTGGTGGAGGTCGCCGACCAGCTGGGGTGAGGCTTCTAGAGGAGATGGCATCATGGTGGGCAATAAAGCTTAACAAACCGTTAATCGACCCAACATCAGAGCGACCGGCGGCACCAACGCCCGGCCGTCCACATATGATCCCGCCAGCGCGAGCCTGAGTTAAATACACTGTCACTGTAACCCCCAAAATGGCAGTGGCGAGATTAACTATTCCTTAGTAATTCGATCGTAGTCTGCCGAATCGTATTAGTGCGGCGGGCATTAGGAGACAGACATCAAAGACCTCATGATGGTGATCGAAGATGACCCGTACCAGGCCGACGAGATCACAACGTATCTGACGCGCAAAGGGGTGACTGTCTCGAAGCATTTACTGGCTGAGACGGCGAAAGAAGAGTTTGCGCAAAACGTTGATGCTTGCCTATCCGGTTGTTACCCACACCT
>JAQBYC010000055.1 GCA_027623205.1 Pseudomonadota bacterium
GGGCTCTACTCCGGAGAATGGACCCACCCTACATTTAGTAGGTGTGGGTAACAACCGGATAGGCAAGCGAGTAACTTCACTGGCTTCTCCAGAAATTGGTCGCAGCCAGCCCTCACGGCTGCCAACCGCGCGTCAAAGTCACTGTGGGCGGTCAACACGATCAGTGGACAGTCTAAGCCCCAACCCGAATGCGATCTAAGCTTTTGGATCGCGTCCGCACCGGCGGTTCGCCCTTCGCTAAACTCCAGGTCCAAAAGCACCGCAGCCGGTTGGTATGCTTCTAGGGCAGCGCAGATTTTTGCCGGATCATCAACAACCTTAACCTGATACCCGAAAGCGCCGAGGCCCAATTCAAGATGCCTGATCTGATCAATATCATCCTCGACCAGAAGGACGGTTTGTTTAATAGCCAGCCCGGTATTCTCAGGTTTGCCTGTTTGCGGGCCGGACGCAACGATTGGATATTCGGCGGTTTGGCGTTGATCGTTAGATGCCAGTATCAGCTTAACAAGATTCGAGATTTCGCCGCATTCCCGTGTCGAGGGTCGAGAATTACGTTCAACGATGGCTTGACAAAACAGCTCGAGATTCCTTGCATGCTCCCCAAGATCGGGAAAGCCGAAGGTTCCCGCCGAACCCGCCAATCTATGGGCTTTGGCCCGTAAATCCGAAAGCGCCTTTATGACGCCTACCTTAGCCCCTTCAGCCGCAATTAAGTCCGCCATTGCCGTCAGTTCAGCCAAATTATCACCCAAATTCGAGGCATAGGAGAGCCGTAGCGCAGCCAATTTTTTCTCGGGCGTTTTGGCGGTTTCGGTCACCGACATTTCCCCCATATATCTGTGACCTGTTCCGATAATTCGGCCGGATCAAATGGTTTGATGATGACGCCCGCCGCGCCAAGACCAAGGTATTGATCGATCTCGTGAGCCTGTGCCTTCGCGGTCATGAAAATGATCGGAATATTGGCCGTAGCTGGAAGTTTTTGCAGTTCCTGGTAAGTGGCCGGGCCATCCATGCCAGGCATCATGATGTCCAAGAGTATCAGGTCGGGGGCGAAGTGCGGCGCCCTGTCGATAGCTTGCCGACCGGAACTGCAGGTTTCGACGGTAAACCCGCCTATGGCCTCAAGGGTCAATTTGGCGACTTCACGGATGTCCGGTTCGTCATCGACGTGGAGGATGCGTTGCAAAGAGGTCATTGTCTCGGTCTCCCGTTCTCGTCACCCATGTAGGGCTTCAATTATTTCGAAGCGTCCCGCGTCTTGATCAAATTGTGGATCGTCTCGAGCAAAATCTCGTTCGTGGTTTTGGATTTGACCAGCACCGCCTTGATGCCTTCCACTTCCTGCAATGAAACCTCTTTCGCTGAAAACATGATCACCGGCGTTGATGTGTGATCACCTCCCTTCAGGAGCGGTAGAAGTTCCGCTCCGTCACCATCCGGGAGTTTCATGTCAAGAATAACCAAATCAAAGTATTGCTGTGCCAATAGGGATTTGGCCTCGGAAATAGAGTTGGCGGGAACCGTCTCGGCTAGATTTCCGACAACCGTGTTGACTATCTTAAGAATATCCGGGTCATCCTCGACATGAAGAATACGGGTCTGACTGTTCGACGAAAATTTCAAAGACCGGCGTAAATTTACCGAAAGGCGTAGCTGGTCGATCGGCTTCTCAAGCCAGTCTATGACCCCGATCGCATTACCGCTAAACTCCTTGGCGCCCTCGATAGCCTTGGCCGATATGACGACAATGGGTAAATCCCGAAATCTTGGGTCATCGCGGAGTTCCTTCAGCAAGGTGATGCCGTGCTTATCGGGCAACATAAGATCGAGGGTCATTGCGTCGTAAGTATTGTTGCTAAGTAGTCTCTCGGCCTCCGCCGCATTTTTCGCGATATCCGACGTGAAGCCATCCTGTTTCAGCATCATATCCAGTAACATCGCAATGTCGGGGTCATCCTCGCAAATCAGGACGTGGTACATGGACTTCAGCGTCAAGGCAGTCGTCTGAACAACCGGATGATCGCGCAATGCCGGCAGGTCAAAGTAAAAGGTCGTACCTTCACCTACTTCCGTCTCAAAACCGATGGTGCCGCCGTGTTGCTCTACGATCGTCTTGGTTATGTTTAGCCCCAAGCCGGTGCCACCGAGCTGGCGGGTATCCGAGGAGTCCGCCTGCGAGAACTTGCCAAATATTTTGTCTCGAAAATCTTCCGGGATCCCGGGGCCTTGGTCGGCGACCGATATACGAAAATACCTTTCGTGTTGTGTAAGTGAAAGTTCGACGAGAGTCCCTTCGGGTGAGAATTTAGCGGCGTTGGACAACAAGTTTGCCAGCACCTGCATCAGACGGTCATGATCTCCCATGGCCTTTGCGTCCGGTATGCCGGCAGAGAGGCAAAACCTCACGCCCTGTTCTTCGCCATACCCCTTGTTGGCATCGATCGCGTGTTGCAATAGCAGCCCGAGGTCCAACGGCATCAACTGGACATCCATCTTGCCGGCTTCGAATTTCTCGATGTCGAGGATGTCGTTGATCAGGCGAACCAGGCGGTCGCAATTCTTGTAGGCAATATCGAGCATAGCTTTAACATCGTCCGGCGTCTCGCCGATCACACCAGACTGAATGAGCCCAAGTGAGCCCTTGATGGAGGTCAACGGCGTACGCAATTCATGGCTGACCGTGGAAATGAATTCGTTCTTTACAATTTCGGCCTGTTTGCGCTCCGTGATATCGCGGACGATACCGGTGAACATGCGCTCACCTGCGACGTCCATTTCGCTGACGGCTAGCTCCATCGGGAACGTCGAACCATCCTTGCGCAGACCGATCACTTCCCGCCCGATGCCGATTACTTGGGCATCGTTGGTTTCGATATAATTGCGCAGATAGCCATCGTGTTCCTGGTGATAGGGGGCGGGCATGAGCATGCGGACATTCTGGCCAATAACCTCTGCCGCGCCGCGGCCAAAAACCCGCTCGGCAGCCGGATTGAACGTTTCGATGATCCCTATGGCATCAATGGTGACTATGCCGTCGACGACCGTGTTCAAAACCGCACTTAATCGAGCCTTCTCAGAGTTTGAGTCGGCGACAGAATCAATCAATGTGAGCCGGGCTATATCTTGTTCTACGCAATCGGCACAATCGCGAAGCATCTGCAAATCATGATCCGACAGGGAGCGCGGAGCGGTATCGATAATACATAGGGTACCGAGCTTCATTCCGTCCGGGGTCGCGAGAGGCGCACCGGCATAAAAGCGAATGTTGGGGGGGCCTGTGACCAGGGGGTTATCGGCAAATCGCTCGTCTTCAATGGCGTTCGGTACTTGAAAAATATCCTTGCCCAAGATGGCGTGGCCACAGAACGAAATGTTGCGGGGCGTCTCCGTGGCATCCAATCCCTGCCGAGATTTGAACCATTGCCTGCCGGCATCCACGAGGCTCACCAGCGCAATTGGAACCTGGAAATGGCGCTGGACCATGCGGGTTATGCGATCAAAACTTTCGTCGGCGGGCGTATCAAGTATATCCAAGCTGTGAAGGCTGGATAAACGCTGCTGTTCATTGTCAGGTTTTGCGGGTGCTATCATTGCTATTCACTAGTCATGCGTGAGGGATAACGATGGCATAAGAAGGTTAACAATGAGAGAAACTGAGACTTTTTATGGCAGGCGGCTGCAAATCTCTTCGCAAAAGGCTGTGTGACGTGATGCGCCCTCTTGAGGGCAGGCAACGGCGGCGCAATGTTAACCCGCCAGGGTGGAGAAGAATTAGTCCCGGTTGGGTGATGCCGGTCAGGTGCGTTTTACGGATTCTTGCTTGATCGTCATCGTGACTTCAGTGGCGGCGGTCTAAATGTATTTCACCTCGAGCAGTTCGTAGAACTTGCCGCCCGAGGGGGTCGTGACCTCGACCTCATCGCCGACCTGTTTGCCAATCAGGGCCCGGGCCAAGGGGGATTGCACGGACAAGCGCTGCGCCTTGATATCCGCCTCGTCCTCACCGACAATCTGGAATTTCAACTTTGCGTCGTCATCCTCGTCCACCACCGTCACCGTGGCGCCGAACTTAACTGTTGCTCCCGCCAAGGACGACGTATCGATTATTTGCGCCCGGCTGATCTTGCTCTCCAAGTCAGCGATCCGGCTTTCGGTAAACGCCTGACGTTCCTTGGCGGCGTGATACTCGGCGTTTTCCGAGAGGTCTCCATGGGCGCGCGCTTCTTCCAGCGACTGGATTATTGACGGGCGTTCGACGCTCTTCAACCGTTTCAATTCTTCTTCCATCCGGGTAAAACCGGTCCGGGTCATTGGCACCTTTTCCATCGCCTCGTCGTCCGCCTTATATAGCCAGTATCGCGAATGCCGGCAGGTCGGCACCGGTCCAATTGGGAAGATTAGAAGTAAGATTGCAACGGGGCAACATCAAGGCCACGCTGTTGTAAAAGATCGATCGCCAGCGTAGCCGATTTGGCTCCTGAAATCGTCGTGTAGTAGGGGATGCGGTGTGTTAACGCAGCCCGGCGCAGCGTAAAACTATCGGCAATCGCCTGCGCCCCCTCCGTGGTATTGAAGATCAGTGCGATGGTCCGGTTGGTGATGTCATCAACAATATGGGGGCGTCCTTCCAATACTTTGTTGACGTGAAGAACAGCGATATCCTGTGTCCGCAAATATGCGGCCGTGCCGGATGTCGCGACGATTGTAAAACCAAGTCGCGACAATTTCCGGGCCAGTTCCGCGGCCGCAGGTTTATCCCGGTCCTTGACGGAAACGAACACCCTGCCTTCACTGGGCAGCTCCGTACCCGCGGCAATCTGCGATTTTGCAAAGGCAGCGGCGAATGACGTGTCCAGGCCCATGACCTCACCGGTAGATTTCATCTCTGGTCCCAAAAGTACATCAACACCGGGGAAACGAGCGAAAGGAAAGACCGCTTCCTTCACCGCTACATGCTTCTGTTGGCCTAACTTCAGTTCAAAATCAGCCAGTTTTTCTCCAGCCATGATGCGCGCCGCCAGCTTGGCAATGGGGTGGCCAATGGCCTTGGCGACAAACGGCACAGTCCGTGAGGCTCTTGGATTGACCTCCAAAACAAAAATTTCATTCTGGCGTACGGCGAACTGCACGTTCATCAGGCCGACCACCGACAGGCCCCGGGCTAGAGCATCCGCCTGGCGGCCGATTTCGCGAACAATATCGTCGCTCAGGGAGTAAGGGGGGAGGGAGCAGGCCGAATCACCGGAATGGATGCCGGCCTCTTCAATATGTTCCATGATCCCTGCCACCACCACGTCTTGGCCATCGGCCAGGGCATCAAGATCGACCTCTATGGCGTCCTGGAGATAGCCATCGACTAGCACAGGCGCATCGCCCGAGGCCCTGACCGCTTCGCGCATATAACGCTCCAACCGTTCCGTATCGTGAACGATTTCCATGGCCCTGCCACCCAGTACATAGGAAGGCCGCACCACTACTGGAAAGCCAATCCGCGCTGCCACCGCCAGCGCCTCTTCCGCCGATGTCGCAATGCCGTTGGGCGGCTGTTTCAGGTTGAGCCGCTGCAGTAATTCCTGAAAGCGATGACGGTCCTCCGCCAGATCAATCGCATCTGGGCTGGTGCCTAGGATGGGCACACCCGCAGCTTCCAGTTCGGCGGCAAGTTTTAGCGGCGTCTGCCCGCCGAACTGTACGATTACGCCTTTCAGGATGCCGGCGCTTTGTTCCAGGTGTACGATCTCCAGCACATCCTCGGCAGTCAGGGGTTCAAAATACAGACGGTCCGAAGTGTCATAATCGGTGGACACGGTTTCTGGATTGCAATTCACCATGATGGCTTCATAGCCTGCTTCGCGCAGGGCAAAGACGGCATGGACACAGCAATAATCAAACTCGATCCCCTGGCCGATACGGTTTGGGCCCCCGCCCAGGATGATGATTTTTTCCCGATCACTGGGCCACGCTTCGCATTCACCCGGCTCGTTCAACCCTTCATAGGTGGAGTACATATAAGGCGTATGACTCTCGAATTCGGCGGCACAGGTATCGATCCGCTTGTATACCGGACGCACGCCTAGCGCTTGCCGGTGTGCGGTTACCGCGGCTACGCTTTGCCCGGTCAGTTGCGCCAGCCGTTGATCCGAGAAACCCTGTGCCTTTAAGGCCCGCATTTGCCGTGCGCTGTTCGCCTGGCTACGGGGCGTGCCGCCGGGCAGACCATTGGCGCGCACCCCGGCTTCGGTCGAGACCAGGTCCGCGATCTGGGCCACGAACCATGGATCAATGCGGGTGATGCGCCCGATCTCCTCCCGGGCCATACCCTGCCGCAAGGCCTGGGCAACAACCAAGAGCCGGTCCGGGGCTGGTCTGGCCAAGGCCGCGCGTAACGCATCCATCGGCTCCTCTTCAACGCCGGGAATATCGATCTCGTCCAGTCCCGACAGGCCGGTTTCCATGGAACGCAGGGCCTTTTGCAGGCTTTCACCGAATGTGCGGCCCACCGACATGGCCTCGCCCACGGATTTCATGGAGGTCGTCAAGAGCGCTTCGGTGCTGGGAAATTTTTCGAACGTGAAGCGCGGAATTTTTGTTACGACGTAATCGATGGTCGGTTCGAACGAGGCGGGGATGGCCCCACCCGTGATGTCGTTATCCAGTTCGTCCAGAGTATAACCCACCGCCAGTCGCGCGGCGACCTTGGCTATGGGAAATCCCGTCGCTTTCGAAGCAAGGGCCGAGGAGCGCGAAACCCGTGGGTTCATCTCAATCACTACCAGCCGGCCATCCTCCGGGTTAATGGCGAATTGCACATTGGAGCCACCGGTATCCACGCCGATTTCGCGCAGGCATGCGATCGAGGCGTTGCGCAGAATTTGGTATTCCTTATCCGTTAAGGTCAGGGCAGGGGCCACCGTGACGCTGTCACCGGTATGGATGCCCATGGGATCGACGTTCTCGATGGAACAGACGATGATGCAATTGTCCGCGTGGTCGCGTACCACCTCCATTTCATACTCTTTCCAGCCCAGAACTGATTCTTCGATCAGCACTTCGTCCGTCGGCGAGGCGTCCAGACCGGTGGCGACAATGGTCAGAAATTCTTCCCGGTTATAGGCAATGCCACCGCCCGTGCCGCCCATGGTAAAGGACGGCCGGATGATCGCTGGCAGGCCCACCTGCGCCAGCGCCTCCCAGGCTTCCCTTACATTGTGGGCGATCCCCGCTTTTGGGGTGGCCAGGCCGATACGTGTCATGGCCTCGCGAAACAGGCTGCGGTCTTCCGCCATTCGGATGGCGTCGGGCTTGGCCCCGATCAGTTCAACGCCGAACTCGTCCAGGGTACCGTTTTCATACAAAGCCATGGCCGTGTTCAAGGCGGTCTGTCCGCCCATGGTTGGCAGGATTGCATCGGGCCGTTCCTTGGCGATGATCTTACGGACGATGTCCGGTGTGATGGGTTCAATGTAAGTGGCATCGGCGAATTCAGGATCGGTCATGATCGTAGCGGGATTGGAATTGACCAGTATGACCCGGTAGCCTTCATCTTGCAGGGCTTTGCAGGCCTGGGTGCCGGAGTAATCGAACTCGCACGCCTGACCAATAACGATCGGCCCGGCTCCGATGATCATAATGCTTTTAATGTCCGTGCGTTTCGGCACCTGGTGGCTTCCTCATGACATGCCTCCGCTTGCGCCTGCCCCGTCAGGAGGCGGCCTGGAAAGGGGCCCCTGTTAGATCAATGCACGGCTGACAACCGCAGGGGGCGACCCCTCGGCACGCTGCCAAGCGCGCGCAATATAGCGCCTCGTCCCGCGTGCGGCTACGAGATTCAAGGGCTTTCGCTAGGAAGGATTATCAAACTTGCGCCAATGCTTAAATACATCGCCCGCCGTCGACTTCCAAACAGACACCCGTGATCATCGATGCTTCGTCCGAGGCCAGGAACAACGCGGCATTGGCGATGTCCAAGGGTTGGCTGAACCGACCCAGGGGAATTGACTTCAGGAACATTTCCCGTTTCTCGGGCGTGACCTCTCCGCCGGCGAATTCCGCCAGCATCTGGGTTTCGCCGGCGACCGGACAGATCGCATTGACGCGAATACGGTCCGGTGCCAGTTCGATCGCCATTCCCTTGGTAATGGTGTTTACCGCGCCCTTGGAGCCATTGTACCAGACGAGGCCAGGCCGTGGACTAAGTGCGGCAGTGGAAGACGTATTGACGAAGGATCCGCCACCGCGCCTACGCATTTCGGGGATGGCGTGGAGGGCGGACCAATAAATACTCTTAACGTTGACGGCAAAAATCAAATCGAATGTATCCTCGCCGACCTCTGTCATGGGCATATTGCGCTGTGGTACGCCTGCGTTGTTGACCATGATATCCAGGCCGCCATGCAGGGACACAGCCCGTCCGACCAGGGCTGCCATGTCGGTACTGGATGTCACATCCGCAGCCACATAGTCGGCAATACCGCCCATATCCCGAATAGCGGCGGCGACGCTTTCGCCGTTCTTGGCATGTATATCATTGACGATTACCCTGGCGCCCTCTTCGGCAAAACGCCGGGCGATACCGCTGCCGAAGCCCGCGCCGGCCCCCGTAACGATGGCAACCTTGTCCTGCAATCGCATCGCTTTTCTCCATTGTTGAAAGTTTTTCTTAGTTTAGAGACATATTGGGCTTCGGGCGCGTGGTGATTTCACCAGCCCGGAATTGTTTGCCCTGTCTGTGTGCCTTTGGCAGGATGCTGGTGGGTTTGGTAGTTTGGTATGGAGAGTGGCATGACCGATCGGGAGAAATTGAAAGACCGACTCCGCGGTCCGCTTTGCCGACGCCTGGGCGTTGAGGTGCCCGTGTTTCAGGCAGGCATGGGTTTCGTAGCCCGCGCACCGCTGGCTGCGGCAGTATCGGCTGCGGGGGGATTGGGCGTAATCGGCGCCGGCTCGACATTGTCAGGCGCAGATCTGAGAGATGATATCCGCGCGGTGCGGGCGATCACGGATCGGCCCTTTGGCGTTGATATCCTATTTGCCACCATGGGCGCATCGGGGGACCAGGCGGTCCGATACACCGACGCCGTGCAGGAGATGATCGATGCGGTATTGGAAGAAAAGGTCCCAGTTCTGATCTCCGGTCTGGGTAGCCCCGGTGCGGTGATCAGGGACGCCCATAATCAAGGCATATTTGTCATGTCCGTGGTTGGCGCGGTGCGCCATGCCAAGCGCGCGGTGGCCGATGGGGTGGATGGAATAATTGCCACCGGCAGCGATGGTGGCGGTCATGTAGGGCAGATCGGCACTGCCGCTCTGGTCCCTGCCGTGCGGGACGCGGTCAATGTACCTATGTTGGCGGGCGGTGGCTTGGCGGATGGCCGAGGCTTGGTAGCTGCCATGGCCCTTGGCGCCGAAGGTGTTTGGATGGGTACGCGCTTTATCGCCACGACCGAGGCCACGGCGCATGACAATTACAAGCGCGCCATAATCGAAACGGATACCGCGGGCACCGTGGTTACCCGGGCCCACAGCGGCAAACCTTGCCGCCTGATCCGTAATGATTTCACTGACTATTGGGCGGCCCGTGAGGACGAAATTCAACCCTTTCCTCTACAGGTGATGGCGGTCGGCAATCCGGCATCTGTCCTCGGCCGGCACCAGGGCGACGTGGCCAATGGCGTGCTTCCGGCGGGACAAAGCGCGGGCCTGATTGAAAGTGTGAAAGGCGCGGCGGAGGTGGTCGACGACATCATCAATGAGGCCGGCGCGGTGTTGGCCCGTATGGGGCTGTAGAGCCAAATCGGATCGACCGCAACTGGTACTATTCCAGGGTCAGGCCTGACGGCTTAACTTCGAAACTGCTGGCCCAGCGTTGTGCATCGGCAATCTCTTCCGGTTCCATCAAGCGCGCAGCTTCATCCCGAAGGTTAATGGCCTGTTGTTGTAAACCCGGAATAGCGTGATTGGCAGCCACGGTCAGCCAGCCATAGGCTTTGACCAGGTTCTGTCGCACCCCCAGGCCCCGAATATGCAGCGATCCAAAGGCCAGCTGTCCGGAAGGATTGCCCTTGATCGCCGCCTTGTGAAACCAGATGGCGGCAATGGCGTCGTTCCGTTTCACACCTTTGCCGTAAAAATACATCGCCCCCAGCATGAATTCCGCACCCGCATGGCCGCGCTGCGCCAAGTCCAGAAACTCGTTGTGGGCTGGGTTGAAGTTGCCTTGATCATAGGCGACGACAGCATTGGCGAAATCCGCATGTACGGGCGAAGGCCATAGGCATACCGGCCAGAGGGACAGGGCGATAATCAACCTTATGAATGCGGGTCTTTGCATAATTATTGTTCGGGTCAGTATTTGGGGCATCACGGCAGATATATAGCAGGGACGCCAGAAAGGCGAATAAGATGGACAGTATGGACATTCGGTATTAAGTGAGGGCTGCGATCGTCAACGATCAGGACTTTATCAGTTATATGCCAGATACGCCGCCAAATTCAGAGCAGACCGCAGCTTCGGAAAAGACTGCCGACGAAGCGCCGATCCTGATTGCGCCGCGTCAGGGCTCGAGTATTTTAACCCGGCTGCGCCTCTATTTTCTGACCGGCGTTATCGTTACCGCGCCCATAGCGCTGACTATTTATGTAACCTGGCAGTTCATTCACTGGGTAGATAGCAAAGCGATCCCCCTGCTGCCGATAAAATACAATCCGGAACATTATCTGCCCTTCTCTTTACCGGGACTGGGACTTTTGATGATGGTCGTTGTTCTGACTTTCGTCGGATTTCTTACCGCCAATATCTTTGGCCGAACTTTGCTGAAAATGGGTGAGGGTCTGGTAAACCGCATGCCTGTTGTCCGTTCCATCTACGGTGCTCTAAAGCAGGTTCTGGAAACGGTCTTAAACCAGTCATCCAATTCTTTTCGGCAAACCGTGCTGGTGGAATATCCCCGACGCGGTATCTGGACAGTGGCCTTTGTGACCTCGGACACAGCCGGGGAAATTGCCCAGCGTCTGGAAGACGACATGGTCAATATATATGTCCCCACCACGCCAAATCCAACCTCTGGTTTCCTGCTGATGGTGCCCCGGCGTGATCTGATTTTTCTGGATTTGCCGGTGGAGGATGCGGCTAAATTTATCATCTCCGTCGGCGTTATTCCGCCTGAGGCTGAGGCCAAAATCGCCGAACTGCCCAGGATAAAGCGTGGTGAGGCGGTAACTCCCAACCAATTATCCGCTGAATAGCCCCAAAACGTTAAAGCGCAACGTTAGTTGTGATCCCCGTGATTGATTGGCTTCCCGCTTCAAGCGGCGGACTTGATAGCGTTCCAGATTTTTTCCGGCGTTGCGGGCATATCTATGTGGCGGATGCCGAATTCGGACAGCGCGTCGACGACGGCGTTCATGACCGCCGGCAGGGCGCCCGTGGTGCCGGCTTCGCCACAGCCTTTGACCCCAAGAGGGTTGGTGGTGGCGGGTACCGGACGATCTTCGAACTGGATGTTGGGCATCTGATCGGCCCTGGGCAGGGCATAGTCCATGAACGAGCCGGAGAGTAACTGGCCCTGGCCGTCAAATATGGCGTGTTCCATCAGGGCCTGGCCAATGCCTTGGGCGATGCCGCCATGGACCTGACCGGCGACCAGCAAGGGGTTTACCAAAGTGCCGAAATCGTCGACCAGGATATAGCGGTCCAACCGTATCGTGCCGGTCTCTGGATCGATCTCGAGCTCACAGGTATGCACCCCGTTGGGATAGGTCGATGGCGGCGTATCGATCGCCAGGGCACTATTCAGATCACCTGCCAGTCCCTCGGGGGACTGGGCCAGTTCCTGCAGCCTGATGTGCCGGTCCGTCCCCACGACGCGCAGCTGCCCGGCCTCAAACTGGATATCCTCGAACGCCGTTTCCAGCTTTCGGGCCGCCAAGTGGCGGGCCTTTTCGATCACCTGCTCGCTAACCGCGACGATGGCGGCGCCGCTTGCCATGATCGAGCGCGAGCCCCCCGTTCCGCCTCCCACCAACAATTGATCGCTGTCACCCTGCACCAGGCGGATGCTTTCAAACGGCAAGCCCAGTTGATCGGCCAGCACCTGGGCAAACGCCGAGGCATGGCCCTGGCCGTAGTTCTGGGTGCCGGTAATCAGGCTGACGGTGCCGTCTGCCTCGAAATGCACACCGCCCATCTCCTTGCCGGCCGGAGCGGTAACCTCCAAATAGCAGGCCAAGCCCCGGCCACGCAGTTTGCCCATGGCCCGGCTGGCCGCGTGACGGGTATCGTAGCCATGCCAATCCGCCGCCGCCAAGCACTGGTCCAGCAGGCCGGGAAAATCACCACTGTCATAGGGCTGGCCCGAGGCGGAGGTAAAGGGCATGGCCTGCCTGGGGATCATATTGGCCCGGCGCAGGGCAATGGGATCTTGTCCGGTTTCCCGCGCCGCCAGATCAACCAGCCGCTCCATGTAATAGTTGGCTTCCGGCCGGCCGGCGCCGCGATAGGCGCTGATGGGGGTCGTGTTGGTGAACAGACATTTTGTGCTGACCGCGATGGCTGGCGTCTTGTACACACCCGGCAGGTTCTTGAAGATATTGCCAGACTGTACGTTGGGTCCGACAGTTGAGAGAAACGCCCCCATATTGGCCAGACCGTCTATGCGGGCGGCGAGGAAAATACCATTCTCGTCCAAGGCGAGAGCGGCTTCGACCACTGAATCCCGGCCATGCTGGTCCGAGACGAAACTGCCGCTGCGCTCGTCACACCATTTCACCGGCTGGCCCAGGCAGCGCGCAGCGTGCAAAATGGCAACGTATTCTGGATAGACCGGCGACTTCATGCCGAAAGAGCCGCCCACGTCATAGGTCCGCACCCGGACCAGTTCCGGCGCAACCTTAAGGATTTTGTTGGCCAGGCTGCCTTTCATGCCAAAGGTGCCCTGACAGCCTACATGCAGGGTGAAGCGGCCGTCCCGGGCGCCATATTCAGCCACCGCCGCGCGAGGTTCCAAGGCGGCGACGACCTGACGGTTGTTGAATATTTTCAAACGGCTGATATGGGCTGCTTTTGCAAAAGCCGCTTCCACGGCGGCAAAATCGCCGGCATGAAAATTCAGGCACATGTTGCCCGGGATTTCCGGCCATACCTGCGGCGCATTGTCTGCCGCCGCTGCCTCTACATTGTCTACCGCGGGCAGTTCTTCGATGTCCAATTCGACCGCCTCTGCCGCATCCTTGGCCTCGGCAATGGAACTGGCGATTACGGCGGCGACGGGATGGCCCAGATAGCGTACCCGGTCTATCGCCAGGGCCGGATTCTCTGGCACGATCAAAGGGCTGCCGTCATGGCTTTTCAGCGGTAATAGACAGGGCAGGGGGCCATAGCCGGCGGTTTGCAGATCGGTCCCGGTATAGATAGCGCGCACGCCCGGCATGGCCAGGGCGGCTTCCAGATCAATGGCCCGAATAATGCCATGGGCGTGGCTCGAACGCAGGATAAAGGCATAAGCCTGATCTGGTAGATTGATATCGTCGGTATAGCGACCCTCGCCCCGCAACAGACGCGGGTCTTCCGTGCGCGAGACTGATTGGCCCACTGCCTGTTTATCGGTCACGAATTGCATACGGTTGTTTCCCCCTGAAGCCTACGCGTAGATTTATTCATACCATAAGTCAGCACCGTGATCAGAATTCCTGCTACCCTGGCAATGACCGATATTCGGGCAAAAGTTACAGGATGATGGGGTTTTGCATGGAGACGGGAGTTGGCGCACGAATTGGCGTCGATATCGGCGGCACTTTTACGGATCTGGTATTGAGCGATGGTCTGGGGCGGACCTGGTTCCATAAACACGCCTCTACCCCGGCCCAGCCCGAACGGGCGGTGCTGACCGGGATCGTAGATATATTGCAGCGCGCCGATTTGCGGCCCGATGATCTGGTCGAAGTCCTGCACGGCACCACGGTCGGTTCCAATACCCTGCTGCAGCAAAATGGCGCCCGCACAGGGCTCATCACCACCAAGGGCTTTCGCGACGTGCTGGAGATTGGCCGCGTGCGCACGCCGGATATGTTCGATTTGCAATGGAACAAACCTGCCCCCTTGGTTCCACGCCGTCTGCGACGAGAGGTGACGGAACGGATCGCCGCCGACGGCAGTGTCGTTACGCCTCTGGATGAAGACGAATTGTGCGCCGTCGGCGCCGATTTGATGGCGGCAGGCGTGGAGTCCATCGCCATTTGCTTCATCAATAGCTTCCGCAATCCCGATCACGAACGCCGTGCTGATGCGCTGCTGCGGCAACGCCTGCCCGGCCTTGCCATCACCGCTTCGGTCAATGTACTTGCGGAAATGCGCGAATACGAGCGCACGTCCACGGCGGTGGTAAACGCCTATGTATTGCCGATCCTACAATCTTATTTGCAGCGTCTGAGTGATGGTCTGCTGGCCATCGGCGTGCATGCGCCATTGCTGGTTGGCGATTCCAATGGCGGCCTGGCGGCGGCCCGCACGGCGCAGGAAAAGCCGGTATTTTTTATCTCATCGGGCCGCTCCGCCGGTGTCGTAGGCGCGGCCCGGCTAGGCCGGGTGGCGGGCGAGGAAGATATCGTGGTGTTCGATATGGGGGGGACCACGGCCTCGGCGTCATTGGTGCAGGGTGGTGAAATATCCCGCGCCAACGAGTATGAGTTCCGCGCCGGTATTTCAACCCCGGCCCGCTTTATCAAGGCGGGTGGCTATATGATGCGGGTGCCCACTGTTGATGTGGCGGAGGTTGGCAGCGGCGGCGGCTCTATCGCCTGGATTGATGATGGCGGTCTGCTGCATGTGGGCCCGGTTTCCGCCGGCGCCGATCCGGGACCGGCCTGCTATGGACTTGGCGGCGAACGGGCCACCGTCAGTGATGCTAACGTGGTCCTGGGATACTTGCCCGGCGATCTGGCTGGCGGCGGCTTGCATTTGGACATCGACAAGGCGCGCATGGTGATTGAACGGGATCTGGCGCGGCCCATGAACCTGTCATTGGAAGCGGCGGCATTTGGCGTCCGGGAGGTGGCCAATGCCAACATGGCCCGCGCGATTCGGGCCGTTAGCGTCGAGCGTGGCATTGATCCCCGCGATTTCACCCTTGCCGCATTTGGCGGCAGCGGTCCAGTGCATGCCTGTGATCTGGCCCGCAGTCTGGATATCACCAGGGTGATGCTACCCATGATGCCCGGGGTCTTCACTGCCCTGGGCATGCTGACGGGGGATGTGGAGCGGCATTTCCTGACAGCCATGCCGGGTCCACTAAATGATCTGAATACAGCCGCACTGGAGGTTGCCGTGACCGCGTTGCGGGGACAGGCGGAAGCGGCCTTGCGGGAGGAAAACTTCACCACTGAACAAATGTCGTATGCCTTCAGCCTGGAATTGCGTTTTGAAGGGCAGGATTCCGAACTGCCCATATTATTGCCCGACGCCTTGGACCAAGTGAGCCTAAGCTGGTTACGACAGCAATTTCTAGCCACTTACGAGGCCATCTATCAGTATGCCGCCGACGATGCGGTGGAGGTGGTGAACTTGCGGCTGCTGGCCCGGGGCGCGCGTCCGGGCAAGCTGGATTTCCGTGACGTGAGCATCGCCGATACGGACACGCCGTTAAGGGTTGCGGGCGGGCGAAAGGTCTATTTTGGCCGTGGCCATGGTTGGCTGCAAACGGCGGTTCTGGATCGCCGCGCCTTTAGCGGTGCGGCGGTGGGGCCGATGATCCTTGAAAGTGCCGACAGCACGGTGGTGGTGCCGCCAGAGGGCCGGGTGAGGGGTGATGGTTTGGGCAACCTGCTGATCGAATTGACCGGGGAAACTGAATAATGGCCATGGAGATTGATCCCATCACCTTTGCGGTGATCAAGAATGGCCTGGATACCATCGTTGATGACATGGCCTATACGGTGATGCGCACGGCGCGGTCTCCCATAGTTCGGGACGTGTTGGACTATTCCGCGACCATTTGCGATGCCCAGGGGCGGATTTTAGCCCAGGCCAAGACCGTCGCTTTGCATCTGGGCGCCGTACCTGACGCCATGGCAGTGGTGCTGGATGAATATGGCGACGATCTCGAGCCTGGCGATGTCATCATCCTGAACGATCCATATGCGGGCGGCATGCATCTGCCGGACATATTTATGTTCAAACCGATCTTTCATGGCGATGCGGTGCAGGGTTTCGCCGTGGTGATCGCCCACCATTCCGATGTCGGTGGCCGGGTGCCGGGATCGAATGCCTCGGATTCAACCGAGATTTTCCAGGAAGGTCTACGCATCCCGCCCTTGAAATTGTATGCTGCCGGCCAGGCCGACCGTTCGCTGTTCGCCTTGCTGAGAACCAACGTACGCCTGCCGGATATGCTGATCGGCGATCTGCAGGCCCAGTTGGCGACGTGCAACGTGGGCGAACGGGCCTTTGTCAATCTGCTCGAGAAACATGGCGGTGAGACACTGCATCACTATTTCGATGCCCTGCTGGACTATGGCGAAAGGCTGACCCGGCAAGCCATTCGCGCCTGGCCCAATGGCCGCTATTGCTTCACCGACTATATCGACGATGATGGCTTCGAGCGGGGTCCCATCCCCATCGTCTGCGCCATCGACGTACAGGACGATCATCTGGAGGTGGATTTCGAAGGCTCTTCCCCTCAGGTCAAGGGCGCCATCAATTGCACGCTATCCTACACCAAGTCCTCCACCTACTTGGGCATCCGCTGCGCCCTGGGGCGGGAGGTGCCAAATAATGCCGGCGTCTACCGTTGCATCACCGTTACGGCGGCGGAAGGCACGATCCTGAACCCGCGCATGCCGGCGGCAGTGGCGGCCCGGGCCCTGACCGGCTACCGGGTGGTGGATGCCGTGCTGGGCGCGCTGGCCGAAATCGCGCCCGACCGGGTGATGGCGGCCGGCGAGGGGGGCAATACAGTGGTCTGCTTCGGCGGCTACGAAGGTGATAGCCAGATACCCTTCATCCTGGTCGATATGATCAATGGCGCCTGGGGCGGCCGAGCCAGTAAGGACGGCATCGAAGGGGTGACAAACCCCTCGCAGAATATGTCGAACATGCCGGTGGAAACCCTGGAAGCCCGCTATCCGATCCGCATCGAGGAATACGCCTTGCGTCAGGATTCCTGCGGGCCGGGCGAATATCGTGGCGGCCTTGGGTTGGTGCGGCAATATCGCCTTTTAGCCGACGAAGCGGTGCTGCAATTGCGCGCGGACCGGGTCAAAATTCCGCCCTATGGCTTGTTCGGCGGCGGCCGGGCCGCGCCCAGCCGCAACATTCTTGATCCCGACGGCCGGGCCGAGGCGTTGCCGGGGAAATTGACCCGAACGTTGCATGGCGGTGATGTGATCCGCCATGAACAAGCGGGCGGTGGCGGCTATGGCGATCCCCTGCACCGGGACCCTGACGCGGTGGGACAGGACGTGGCGGATGAGAAAATTTCCCGCACCTTCGCCGCGGCGAATTTTGGTGTGATCCTGTTGCCGGATGGATTTCAGCCGGACCGGGCGGCGACCGCAGCTTGCCGGCAACGGTTACGATTGGCCCGAATCTAGCATTGTGGATCAGTGGCTCTGGCCATTTTCTAGATGTATTATCAATTACTTATGTCGCCTTTTTGGCTTCATTCAGTTAAAATTGCGCTACGGGCTGAGCGGTCCAATATCAGCTTCGCGAGATTTGATATAAAGAGGCCAGGATTTCTGCGGCTTGTCGGGCTGGAAACGAATCTGGGCCAGGGTTGGCCGCCATGAAAGGGTCGAGGCTCTCTATTCTGCGGTGCTTGGTTCCATTCCGAATTCCTGCCATCTGGGTTGGCCTTCAATCAATTTCATTGTCATTTCAGCGGATGCCGGTTTGGCCATGTAGTAGCCCTGACCGGCCTCACAGCCCAAGTCGCGCAAGGCGTCCATTTGCGCCTTCTCCTCTATGCCTTCGGCAACAATGTCCAGTTCCAAGGCGCTGGCGAGTTGCGTTATGCTGTTGACAATTCGTCGGCTATTTTCGGATTTGTTCATGTTGCTGATGAAGGCGCGGTCGATCTTGAGCGTGTCCAGTGGAAACTGATGCAGGTAGCTTAGGCTCGAGTACCCTGTGCCGAAATCGTCGATCGCGATCGAAACACCCAACGCCTTGACCTTCTTCAGTGCCGCCGCGGCAATATCGGGGTCCTGGACCAACAGCGTTTCGGTCAACTCCAGTTTGATGGTGGACGGGTCAACGCCACTTCGTTCGATGATTTCCGCCATCAGTTCGATTTCGTTCATTTCAGACAACTGCAAGCCTGAAACGTTGACGCTCATGAAACCCGGCGTCAGGTAGGGAAACACCCTGCCTATGCATTTTGCAAATTCGATTTGATCTTTTATCGCGCGTTCCAACGCCCAACGGCCGAGTTCCACGATCAGGCCCGATCCCTCCGCCAACGGAATAAACTCCATCGGCGAGACGAATTCCCCGTTCTTCCTTTGCCAGCGCATCAACGCCTCAAATCCGGCGAGATAGCCGCTATCGAGCGCCACAATCGGCTGGTAATGCAACTCGAACTCTTCGGCGTCGAAGGCACGGCGCATCTCGTCTTCAATCCTGATCTGGCGCAGCGCGGATTGTTGAATTTCCTGCGTTGCCGGGTCAATTTGGCCCGTACCCATAGCCGTTCCGCAAAGTTTATGCTGCGTGTCGCGCAATCGGGTCAGTAAAACCCGCAGCAACATATTCATTAGGGGGTCCCGGTCCCCTCGCGGCCGGTGGAAGCGTGCACGGTCAATTACGATCACCCTGGTATCCTCGGTCGCGGTCACCGTCGCTGAACGCGGCGCGTTATCCATCATGGACATTTCGCCGAATATCTCTCCGTTGCCAAGTTCGGCGAGAATCATTTTCGCGCCGACCTGCATGGTCGAAACCTCGACCTTCCCGCATTCGATGATATAGGCGCTTTCCCCCGGATCACCCATGCGGAATATTTCCTCCCCGGCTGCGAAGTGTCTCGAAAAAGTCGTCTCGTCCATACTTTTCATTGTCAGCAAAGAAGCCATTTGCGTATTCCTCCCTGGTTGAAGCGTGGCGCCCGCCACGGTCAGTCTCCTGAGTTCGAGTCTGTTTTTAGGTCCCACACCTCGGTGATCGGCAGGGTTCCAATATCGCGAAACTTCTCGTATTTGCCCTCGTCGAGGTCGATTAGATTGGCCAGGCGGGAATAGCTGGCGGGTATCCGAATTTCCTGGCCGTCCCGATCGGTACGGCGGATGCCGAAGCTGATTTTTTCGCGCTCTTCGGCGCTCAATTTTCCCATCAGGTTCTTGGTCGCCCAAATCGAACCGAAACGAGCGAAGTCGCTCAACCGGCCCGCATGGTTGATGGTATCGCCAAGCACAGTGAATTCGAGGTTGGTGTCGGAGTGGTAAGTGCCAAACCACTCTTCGCCTTCGTTCAGCCCGATGTTCAAATAGAGTTCATTCGTCCAATTCTTGCGCAACTGCCATTCCTTGCTCAGTTGCCGCATTTCCTGCTTCAATTCTCGGGCTGACTGAAATCCGTTTAGCAGGTAGTTGCGGTCGGGCTGAGGAAAAAAATATGAGACCATGCCGTCGCCGACATGCTTGCCTTGGGTGGCATGGTATTTTCGCAATAGGGGTTCGGTAATACTCCAGATTTGGTTGATCAGTTCGAAATACTCCTCCGGCGGCAACTCGGCGCATATCTTTACTGAATCCTGCAAATCGGCGACCAGGACACAAAGAGGCGTGAGCACCGGTTGGCGGTTTCGAACCAGGTTGCGGATCAACTGCTCGCGTCGCGACAGCAGGGCAAGAACGCTTTCCGCCGGCGCTTCGGCGGATTGGTGCACGAAGAGGACGCCTTCACGAAACACCGTTGCATAGATATCTTGCCAGTTGGGTTGGCTTTCCGTGGCCGCCATATTAACCCGGGTGGTAGCGACGGGGCTGAGGTGCATCTCCTCGGTCTCGTCGTAGAGGTTCTGCATAAGTTGCAAATCCTCGTCGCCGATATGCGAACTAAGTTTGGCGAGGGACCGTTTGGGAAGTCTGATCTTGGCGATGGCAAGATGGAATCGTAGAAGCTCTTTTCGATCCTCACATGGTGCCACGACGTCCGAATTTAGCGCCAGCTTGAAGAAGCTGCGCGCCTCGATTTCGGGTTCAAACCCGTCGGATAAGCCAAAAATCCCGCTCGTCGCTTCGGCGTTGGCCCACTCAATCTCGAAATTGTAGTTGACCATGTAGGCCGCGTTTCTCAAACTCGCGAGTGTAACGCGCATCTCGGTCAGGGCAGGTGCCTCGACCGGATGCAGCAGGTTGTCTTCCGCCGCGGTCGGGCCGGATTCATTTGTTTCATCGCTTGCCGCGAATAATTCGGCGATTTCCAACATGCTCAACCCCTCATCCTTATAGCGCTGAACGGCCGTGATGCGCTGTACTGCGTCGTCCGGGAAATAGCCGATTTTGCGCGCCCGCTCGCCTCCGGGTGGTGGCGTCTTCACCACGGGTTTTGGCAGAATTCCAAGGGCGATGTAGTTGTTCAGCGTCGCCCTGGATATTGCGCCCAGCGTCATCAATTCCTTGCTGGTAACCACTGTCTACCTACCGGCCAAATTCATTCCTGGATATCAATTGGACTGTATAAATATAATTGTCTGACTTGTCAAACTGATATTAACGATTCGTTAATTCTGATTAAGATTTCAGAACGCATACATGAAAAATGGCTGTTTTTAGCAGATTTATACAGTAAATACATATTTAGACAGTCCAGCAAAATATGGCCAGTCTGTCCAAAATATAACTGGGCACTAACGGAAACACCCTTTGTGGGATCATCCGTAATTGGCTATCGCATTGCCGCAGGGAGCTATGTCATGGCGTCAGATCGGCTAGGTTTGGGGTTCGTCCGGGGCGCCAACGGGGGCGCCTGGCGCTTACAGCAGGCCCAGGGCGCGAAAAGAGGCTTCTTCGCTGCGGGTCATGATCAGGTGATCGTGCAGCACGATGCCCAGGGGCTGGGTGGCGGCGACGATCTGTTTCGTCATCTCTATATCGGCCTTGCTGGGCGTGGCGTCGCCAGAGGGGTGATTATGCACCAGGATCAGCGCCGTGGCGCCGAGCGCCAGCGCCCGCTTGACCACTTCGCGCGGATAGACCGGGGTATGATCTATGGTGCCCCGCTGCTGTACCTCGTCCGTGATCAGGCGGTTCTTGCGATCCAGAAAGATGATGCGAAAGGCCTCGGTCTTGTCATGACCCATGGTGGCCCGGCAATAGTCCAGCAGGGCCTGCCAGGAACTGACGATCGGCTGCTCCATCAATCGCGCCCGGCTTAAGTGCAGGGCGGCGGCCTGGGATGCCTTAAGCGTAGCGATCGTGCTGAGGCCGAGCCCAGCGCCTTGCAGGGCCTCGACCTCGGCCGATAATACGCCGGCCAAATCGCTGAACTCTTCGATCAGCCGTTTTGCCAGGGGTTTGACGTCGCTCTGGCGAATGGCGCCAAACAGGATCAGTTCAAGTAGTTCGTATTCTGCCAGGCTATCGGGTCCGCCTTTCAGAAAGCGTTCCCGCAGACGCTGCCGGTGGCCATGATAATGTGGCTTGTTCGCCTTATCCGCCATCACGGAACCTGCACCCGCCGTCAGTCATAGGGCGGTTTGTGCAGCCCCTTTGGTGAGGTGGTAAAGATTTGCACCCCATCCGCCGTGACGCCCAGGGAATGTTCGAACTGCGCCGATAGGGATTTATCCCGGGTCACCGCCGTCCAGCCATCGTCCTTCATTTTCACTTCCCAGCCGCCCAGGTTGATCATCGGTTCGATGGTGAAGAACATACCTTCGCGCAGTTCCAGGCCTTTTCCCTTTGCCCCGTAATGCAGCACATTAGGGGCGTCGTGGAAGACCCGGCCCAGCCCGTGGCCGCAAAAATCCCGCACCACCGAACAACGTTCGGCCTCGGCATAGCTTTGAATGGCATGGCCGATATCGCCCAATGTAGCGCCCGGTCTGACCACCGAGATGCCGCGCATCAGCGCTTCATAGGTGATGTCGCATAACCGCCGGGCTTTCAGTTTTGGCTTGCCGGCGAAATACATGCGGGAACTGTCGCCGTACCAGCCATCCAGGGTAACGGTGACGTCAATATTCATGATGTCGCCGTCCTTCAGGACCCGATTGCCTGGAATGCCGTGACAGACCACGTGATTGACGGAAATGCAGACCGATTTGGGAAAGCCGCGATAGTTCAGGGGCGATGGGTAGGCGTTGTTATCGACGATGAAATCGTGGCAGATTCCGTCCAGGGCGTCGGTCGTGACCCCGGGCTTCACATGCGGACCAATCATATCCAGGCATTCGGCGGCCAGACGGCCGGCGCGGGCCATGGAATCGAAATCCTCCCGCGCATAAATCTTGATCAGGCCGGTATTTTCGTCCGGCGCTTTCTCGGCGGCCACATAGTTCATTTTGCTCTCTTCCCCAAAAGCTAAATCTCGAGCGTCAGCGGTCCCCGCACCTGAATTCCCGTGGTTTCGATATCGCAATCGTAACAAATCATCTCGACCCCACGCCCCATGGCCCGACGCAGTTCTTTGGCATACGTCGGATCAATGTCCCCCGCAATGGCAAAGCGGTCGCAGTCGGTCCTTTGTACCAGATAAAACATTACCGCCCGGTGTCCCGCGGCAACCATATCACCAAGTTCCACCAAATGTTTGGCGCCCCGTTTGGTGACCGAATCGGGAAACTCCGCCAGGCCCGGTTGCCGCATCAAATGCACATTCTTGACCTCCACATAGCAATCAGGCAGGCCAGTTTGGCACAACAGTATATCGACCCGCGAGTTCTGGCCGTATTTCACTTCCCGCCGCAGGTCCTCATAGCCCCGCAAGGGGGCGATCCGGCCGTCCGCGATCGCTTCGGCGGCCAGGCCATTGGGGTGGGCGGTATTGATCCCCACCAAGGCGCCATCCGCATGCAGTAATTCCCAACTGAACTGCAGCTTTCGCTTGGGATTGCGCGCGGGGGACAGCCATACCTCGGCCCCCGCGTCTTTCAGCCCCAGCATCGCGCCTGGATTGGCGCAATGGGCCGTGATCTCCTGACCATCGTCCAATTTTACATCGGCGAGAAAGCGTTTATAGCGGCGCAGCAGTGTGCCGCGTATCAGGGGGTCGGGGAATTGCATGACGGCAAATTAGCCGTGCGCCCGGTGCAGTGCAATCACCATTCGGATACAGTGCCACTAACATTCGGTTATAGTGCCGCTATAGTTCCGTATCAGGGGTGCTATAATTTGATGCACACATCCTGGAAGGTCGATAGACGATGTCTGATCGCGCAAAGACAGTAACCGCCGCCGTCATCATCATTGGTGACGAAATTCTATCCGGTCGAACCAAGGATCAGAATCTGGGTTTTCTGGCTGAAGCGTTAAACGAGGTCGGTGTGCAGTTGCGTGAATGCCGCATGATCGCGGATGTCGAGGCCGAGATTGTTGCCGCGGTCAACGACCTGCGGGGGCGTTTTGATTACGTCTTTACGACGGGCGGCATTGGTCCCACTCATGATGATATCACCGCCGATAGCATTGGCGCGGCGTTTGGCCTGAAGGTGGATCACAACCCGGAGGCGGTAGCCGTTCTGGAGGCGCATTACGCCCATACAGGCGCCGAATTGAACCAGGCCCGGATGCGCATGGCCCGCACCCCGGTGGGCGCGGCTCTGGTTGAAAATCCGGTCAGCAAGGCGCCTGGATTCCGGGTCGAGAATGTTTATGTCATGGCGGGTATCCCAGCCGTCTGCCAGGCTATGTTTCACAGCCTGAAACATGAACTGGTTGGCGGCGATCCGGTGCATTCGATTTCCATAGCGGTGCATTTGGCGGAAGGGACCCTGGCCAACGGATTGGGCGCCTTGCAGGAAAAATATCCGGACGTCAGCATGGGCTCGTATCCATTCTATCGTGACGGCCGCTTTGGCGCCTCTATCGTGGCCCGCAGCCAGACGCCGGACAGATTGATGGCGGCGGCGAATGAGATTCGCCAGCTGATGCGCGATCTGAATGGCGAACCCATTGAAGAAAATGATTGATTTCCGGGCCCTTGGTAGCGGCTGGAATTCGATCTATCGTATCAGTCGAGCCATTTCGCGTCCGCCAGCTTGCCTTCGGGGCGCGGTTCCACGGCGGGAGGGGCATACAAGCGCCGGGCCGCCCCTGCGGACCATGGCGATCAATTGATAACCAGCCTGGTCTAAATTGCGAGTCAGGACTTTCTATCTTCTGCTATAGTTTTCCGGCCTGACGTCGCATTCGACGGCATTGGCGATCCGGATTGAATTCGAACCGGCATCAGAAACATCTGTAATGGGAAGCGTGCGGTATGTCTGCAGAAGAAAACTGGTCGCCGCGAAGCCAGGCGGCGCGGGCGTTGGGCTGGATTGATCAAAGCACAAAAGCGGTAACACCACCGATCCATCCGGCTTCGACCTTTTTGCGCGATCCCGATAATCAATAC
The DNA here is from genome assembly GCA_027623205.1 of Pseudomonadota bacterium. GTDB lineage: Bacteria > Pseudomonadota > Alphaproteobacteria. The sequence goes on from JAQBYC010000055.1 coordinate 24,554, forward strand.
CGCAGCGGCTACAGCTATGCTCGCGACACCAATCCAACCTACGATCAGGCCGAAGCTTTGCTTTGTGAATTGGAGCGCGGGGCAGGAGCCTTGTTGTTCGCATCTGGAATGGCGGCGGCGGGCGCGGTCTTTCTAAACTTGCGCCCTGGCGATCATGTGCTGGCGCCGCGGGTGATGTATTGGGGCTTGCGCAAATGGCTCTCGCAATTCGCCGTGCCTTGGGGACTGCAGGTCGATTTCGTCCATATGGGGGATCTGGCGGCAATTCGTGCCGCCCTGCGGCCGGGGCAAACCCGCCTGATCTGGCTGGAGACGCCGTCCAACCCCTTGTGGGGGATCTCCGACATCGCGGCCATTGCTGAACTGGCCCATGGTGCCGGCGCCTTGGTGGCGGTGGACAGCACGGCCGCCACACCGGTCCTTAGTCAACCTCTGACACTGGGCGCCGACATCGTGATGCATTCTGCGACCAAGTATCTGAACGGCCACTCGGACCTGGTCGGTGGCGCCTTGGTCACCGCCCGCAAGGACGATCACTGGCAGGGTGTGGCTGATATTCGTCATGACGGCGGCGCGATCCTGGGCGCTTTCGAGGCCTGGCTTCTGCTGCGTGGCATGCGCACCTTGTATCCACGGGTCGAGACGGCCTGCCGCAATGCACTTGCGGTGGCGCAGCATTTCCACGGACATGCGGCGGTGAAGCAGGTCTTGTACCCGGGTTTGCCCAGTTCGCCAGATCATGCCCTGGCGGCGCGGCAGATGCGGGGCGGCTTCGGCGGCATGTTGTCACTGCGGCTGAAGGGGGGCGAGGCGCATGCCGTGGCGGCCGCGGCCAAGGTCAGATTATGGTGCCGTGCGACCTCGCTGGGCGGGGTCGAAAGCCTGATAGACCACCGCGCCAGCACCGAGGGCCCGGGCACGGAGGTGCCGGCGGATCTGCTTCGTCTCTCTTGCGGTATCGAAGCGGCGGAAGATCTGATCGCCGATCTGGAAAGTGCGCTGCAAGGTGCTATATGTTGAGCTGGCGCGACCGCCCATCAGACATCCAAGGACGCACGGTAAACCATGATAGATCTCTATACCTTTGGCACCCCCAACGGTCGCAAGGCTTCCATCATGCTGGAAGAGGTTGGTCTGCCCTACAACGTCCACACGGTGCATATTGGCAAGAATGAGCAATTCGCGCCGGAATTCCTGAAAATTTCACCAAATAACAAAATCCCGGCCATTGTCGACAATGACGTGCCGGGGGCGCCGATCTCGGTCTTTGAGACCGGGGCGATTCTGATCTATTTGGCTGAGAAGACCGCTTCGCCGCTGTTGCCGTCCGAGGCGCGGGCGCGTGCCGATGTTATGCAATGGCTGATGTGGCAAATGGGCGGGCAGGGACCGATGTTTGGTCAGGCCAACTGGTTTATCGGCAATCAGCCGGACAATGTGCGGGCGGTTGAACGTTATATCGACGAGTCCGTCCGCCTGCTGGGCGTGCTGGACCGCAGCCTGGCCGGGCGGCAGTATGTGGCTGGCGATTATTCCATCGCCGATATCGCCATTTATGCCTGGTGTGCCGGGCGTATCCAAAACTGGATGCCGGAACAACGGCCCGGCCAGTTGGAGGAATTCAGCCATGTTACCCGTTGGCAGGCGGCCTGCGCAAAGCGGCCAGCGGTAATCAAGGGCATGACCGTGCCTTCATGAACAGCGGAACAGGGATAAAGACGCAATGATTGATCTATACAGTTGGAAGACTTCGAATGGCAAAAAAGCCTCCATCATGTTGGAGGAATGCGGCCTGGACTATAATGTTCATCCTATCAATATCGGCCAGGACGATCAGTTCACGCCGGAATATCTAGCCATCAATCCCAACGGCAAGATACCCGCGATCATTGATCAGGATGGCCCGGGTGGTCAGCCTTATACGGTGTTCGAGTCCGGCGCCATTCTCATGTATTTGGCGGAGAAGACCGGCAAGTTCATGCCGACAGAGATGGCGGCGCGTTATGACGTGATCCAATGGCTGATGTTTCAAATGGGGGGCATCGGTCCGATCTTTGGCCAGGTGCATCATTTCAAGCGGGCGGCCAAGGAACAGGTGCCCTATGCGATCAACCGCTATTACACCGAATGCCGCCGTCTCTATGGCGTTCTGGACAATCGGTTGGAGGGGCGCGAATATCTGGCCGGCGATCTATCCATTGCTGATTTCGCGACCCTGCCGTGGGTCTTCCGCTTTGACTGGCAGGAAGTCGATCTGGCCGATTTTCCCAACGTCAAGCGTTGGTACGATGGTCTTATGACCCGGCCAGCCCTGGCGCGCGGCATGGAGACCCCCGCTTAAACACATACGATAAGCTGTCGATGCAAAGGCTGCGGCAGGTCCAAATTACTTCCAGGCCGCAGCGTTTGATGATGGGCTAAGCGCATCAATTTAGCAGCCCGTGGTCTGTTCGACACGAAAATACCTTTTTGCCGAATATTGCATTTACCATATACTTGCCGTTAACTATTTCGGGTCATGATTTTCCCAGAGACGATTTCGTGTAGACGATGTCCATCGAACGGAGAAAAAAATTGGCAAGTTCTTTGAGGTCCTATACGGACGATTACCAGCAACAGGCCGAGGCAGGGGAAAGTGTCGCCCAATTTCAACTGGGTCTTTTGTATTCAACCGGTCAGAAAGGCATACCGCTGGACTATGTAACGGCGCACAAATGGCTGAACCTGGCGGCGGTACGCGGCAACGACGATGCCAAGCGTTTGCGGAGTGAACTGGCCGACGTCATGAGCCGGGAGGAGATTTCCGAAGCCCAACGCTTGGCCCGCGAATGGGTGTCGGCGCATTAGAGCGCCTTTGGTCGAAATCTGCGCCAGCCCTTCGGAGTAGAGCAATTGAACCAATTACGTAAGTCTGGTTGCCGGCTCCTGTTAATTGAAAATTGGGCTAAGTCGGAAATTCGGAACCCCATCTCAACCCATTTTGACCAGCATTCAATCGGGGTTCCGCATACCCCCCTGAATATTGTTGGATGCAGGCCAGCCTGACATGGTTCCGGCCAAGCCCCGTCGAATTGTGGTACTCTTGCCCGGCAATAAAATACCGGCGCAAGAGCGTCGCCGGTTATCGACATATTTACAAATAATTCAATTCGCCCTTTGCCGGCCCCCGGGAGTGGGCTGGTAATGCCCTGCGGGCCCCAATGATCACGCCTGCGGCGGCCTAAATCGCGGCACCACGAATTGAAGTGTCCTCGTTCAGCAATCGGATGGCAAAATGCCTGACTCGTTCAAACTTGCTGCTCAGGTGGTCGGTCCCATGGCGACCTGCTCAACGTTTTCCCATGCCTGACCGGCGGTCACCATGCAGGTCATGCCGTTTGGGTGGGTCATGATGATGGTCCAGGTGCCGTCAGCCGAGGTCAGAACTTCCAAAACCCGGCCGGATGCGGTGACACCCATGGCGGTGGGAGCCTCCTTATGGTTCTGGCCTAGATGCGCCAGAAATTTTGCGCGTTCCCCACAGACCGCACCTGCTGGCACCTCTTGCGCCTGGGCAAAGGAAGCAACAAGCATACCGGCGGCAAAGGCCGTGATTGCGATTAGGGGGCGATACATGTCGATATCCTTTCTACATCAAAGATAACTTTTAACTTCTGTTGGAAATGTAGGTTAACGCCATTAACAAATTATGAATTATGGAAAACAAATAAAGGCTGGATCAGAGCAACTGACCGTCGAATGCAAAATGTAACCTTGATGTTTCTTTATGATTACTAATAGGTTAATCGTGAATTGAATTGGCCTGAAATCAAGTTTCGACCTGTGTCGCGTTTGCCGACGATGCCATTGACAGGTATGGGCATGCTGATTAGAAGAGGCGTGCATCGCGTGTTGGAGGGATGGCAGAGTGGTAATGCAACGGATTGCTAATCCGTCAACGTTTAACGCGTTGCGGGGGTTCGAGTCCCCCTCCCTCCGCCATTGCCCATTCGTCTCAATAAAATCGGTTTTATACGTTATTTTTCAATGAGTTACAGCATAGGCTATAACAGTGTACCACACATGAAAACCACACATATATACGATCTTATTGGGTAGCGTATCCGCCAGTTGAAGGAATGATAGCGTTTGAGCCCTACCTCAATGGTATTGAAACACGGGATCTAGCAGAAGAAACCTATGATCAACGCGGCCATCTTTATACAGTTTTGTGGGCTCGCCGCTTAAAGCGAGCTGGGATTGGTGCCGGTTGCAGCAAAAGGACGTCCCGCAAATGAGGGTTACGAATTGCCATGGCGACAGCCCTCGACGAAGCCAATTGCGCTCGGTTTGAGAGCAGCCGCAGGGCCCGCTCACTCGAATGACTTCACCCAATTTGCGCCTTCGCGACGTTGAAACTCGTTGGTTACGCGGACGCTCATAGTTTAACGCGGCGTGGTATCACGTGATACCGCCCTTTGATATTGCTCCCCATAACGTTTCTACGGGTTGCTTAGGAGGCCACCGCATTAGGTTGAGTTGGTGCAAACCAAGTGGTGTGACCGCCATTCGATCTGGCCATTGGGTGATAATTGCCTTTGACTGGTCGAACAACTTGGCCGCTGGTCGCCCCCTAAGGGGGTGAACCAACCAAGCCTCGACTTACTTCGACCAAGTTTCGACCAAGCTCTTAGGCTTTGAAAACTGCAATAAATCATGGATCTTGGTCGCTGATCATCATTTCAGCCAAGCTTGCGACCATTGGCCGTGACCAAGCTCCGACCAAGCTAGGAACTCATGGCATCCTTGTGCGTCCATTTTGTTTGTTGCCGGTAGCCGTCGCGGTAACGGTCTTTAAAATCTTTCGCATCCTCATGTTTTGCATCGAAGGTCTCCCTTCGTAGCTGCGACCGAAGCGCCTCAAGTTCTGTCTTTCGAGCGTCTCCTTCCAAGGCATCAAAATCTAGGCAATACCGTATCGCAAATTCCTCCACAAGCTGGCTTGTACTAATCGGCTCACCTTTGTGCTCTACAATGATCCCAGCAAGGCGTCGGCGACGATAATCTGCTTCCATTTCCTTGGGTTTATTTGGCTTCACTGCCACACGGGCGAATGCCAGAGAACCGCCGAGCTGCCCACTTCAACACGGTTGGACGGGCGCTAAAAAAAACCAGCTCAAGCCACATCTGAACAGATAC
>JAQBYC010000003.1 GCA_027623205.1 Pseudomonadota bacterium
GGGGGAGCGGGTGGTTAGGTCAAACTCGAAAATGGTCTAAATCCCCGGTCAGGGTGTTTGCGCGACAAAATATTGGTTGAATCAGGATCGTCATGAGCCTTAACACGAACCTCACGCGACCGTGAACGGCTTAATACGTCTGAAATTCTTATGCTCTATGAATGGCGCTAACGTTCACAAGCATCAAAGGTTTGACCAATGCGTATCTTGAAATTTGCCCTCGTTGCCGCGCTGCCCTTCATGCTGGCGACGAACGCCAGCGCGAACGAGTATGAACCAAAGCTCCGCGACCTGGCGAAAAACAAAATCCATTCCTGGCTTGGCGACCCTTCTGTCGTCGAGGCCATCAAGGCCCAGAACAAGCGGCATGACGGCCTGACTGAAGTCAGGGTTGTCGAGTTGGACAAGAAATGGCGGGCCGAGACCAAGGCTTCCAGCCGGCCCATGATCGACAACGTGTTGGGCAATCCTCTTTCCAAGTTCCTGAAGTATAAAAAGGATGAAAGCGGAGGTCTGTATACTGAAATTTTCGTCATGGACAACAAGGGTCTGAACGTGGGCCAAAGCGACATTATCTCCGACTATTGGCAGGGTGATGAGGCGAAATGGCAGAAGACCTTTTCGGTGGGTGCGGCTGCCATGCATATTGGCAAGGTCATGGAAGACGAATCGACCCAGACTTTTCAAAGCCAGGTCAGCTTGCCCGTCGTCGACCCCAAGGACGGCACCGTGATCGGCGCCATTACGGTTGGCGTCAACGTTGAGGTGCTTGGGTAATAGCATTCTTGGTTGTCTCGTTGGACGCTCTAAAACGCACATGAGGTAATAACGCGGCCCGCTTGCGGATGTGCGGCGGGCTGCGGTTATTTCGGAGTAACAGTAGATGTCTTCGTGGACAATTGGACGCAAGACCGTGGCGGTCGTGGCGATCGGTGTCGTTGTGAGTTTTGCCATTGTGATCGCGGCGCAAAGTTTGGGCGAACGGCAACGCTTGGAATCCCTGGCGCAAGACAGCCATCGATCTCTGACCAAATTGTTGGGCGCCCAGGTCGCCGGCGGCATCCGTTTTCGCAAAGCGGAAACAATCGAGCGGGCCTATGCCGTGCTGACCGCCGGGGAGAATTCCAATGTAGCGGCCGTTACCGCCTTCGCCGCCGATGGCACGACCGTGGCAAACTATCGCGCCGCGCAACTATCGTTTGCGGCCGACGAAGAGTTGTCGAAGGTCGCCAAGCAGGCGATCGATAAAGGCGAAACCCAAGCCATGTTTGTTAACGGTCAGCAAGTGATCGCGACGCCAGCCCTGTTCGGCAAAAAAGATGACGTCGTTGGTGCCATTGCCGTGGTATGGGATTTCGGCAGGGTTGATGTGCAACTCAATCGTAGTATCATGACCAGCATGGCCTGGGCGACGGCGATCTCCATGATGTTGCTCGGGATGCTGCTGTATGCCCTCCCGTATCTGGTGGGCCGGCCTATCGCCAGAATGACCGCCGTCATGCAGCGGTTGGCGGATGGTGACCTTGATGCCGAAATAGACGGTGTCGCGCGCGGCGACGAAATTGGCGCTATGGCCCAGACGGTTCAGGTTTTTAAACGGAACGCTCTGGACGTCGCCCGGTTGCAGTCCGAGCAGGCGGAAAACGTGCGCCGCGTAGCGGATGAAAAACGCCGCGCGGCCCTGGAATTGGCGGAGAATTTTGATAGCCAGATCGGCCGCGTGGTTGACGCGGTTTCCCAGGCGGCTGGCGAGATGGAGAATTCGGCCCAGATCCTGAGCGAAACCGCTGATCAGTCCATTACTCAAAGCGCCTCGGTGGCGAAGGCCGCTGGTGAGGCCAGCAGCAATGTGCAGACCGTGGCCTCGGCCACCGAGGAATTGTCGGCCTCCCTGCGCGAGGTCAGCAATCAAGTCATGGAATGCGCCGCCATCACCCAGCGAGCCGCTGACGAGGCCAAGCGGACCAACAGCGAGATCACGGCGTTGTCTGACAGCGCGGAAAAAATCGGCGATGTGGTCGCGATGATCAATGACATCGCTTCGCAAACCAATCTGCTGGCCCTAAACGCCACGATTGAGGCGGCCCGCGCCGGCGAGGCCGGCAAGGGCTTCGCCGTGGTCGCTGCGGAAGTGAAAAACCTGGCCAATCAAACAGCCAGTGCCACGGAAGAAATTTCCAGTCAGATTGCCGGCGTGCAAGAGGCCACCGCCGGATTTGTGCAGTCGCTGAGCGGCATTACCCAAACCATCAATCAGGTGAATGAGATCACTTCGGCCATCGCCGCGGCGGTGGAAGAACAGAATGCCGCCACGGGGGAAATTAGCCGTAGTATCCAGGAAGCGTCTATAGCCACCGAACAGGTGTCCGGCGGTATCGCCACCGTCACCGATGCGAACTCGCGCACCGGCGGCGCCGCTGGCGGCGTCGAGGCAGCGGCAGCGGAACTGTCGCAACAGTCCGATACCCTGAGGCGCGCGGTGGATGGTTTCCTTAGCAAAGTCCGGGCGGGCTGACCCAGAGGCGCCACGCACTGGGCATGGCATTCCCTACCTGACGGCAAGCCGACTACCTGTAAATGCCGCAATGGTCCTAATAGAGGTGAATATCTCTCCCCTGTAGCCGGGCGCGTTCATCTATGCGCCGCCAGCACGACCCCCCGTTGGCCAATTCGTTACATGTGGCTTTATCAGCGGTTGCCAACATCCATTGCGCTGTCCATGATAAAATCGGCTTTCGTGCTCCCATGTCGGGCAACGGAAGCGCAATAATTAGGGCATATGGCTACACAGGTCGCCGATAATCCGGAACCGACGGTCGATACAAGTATGCAGGCTTGAAAGGGGACGCGATATGAAAGGTCGATTGGACGGCAAGGTCGCCGTGATCACGGGCGGGGCCAGCGGTATGGGCCAAGCCACGGCCTATCGCTTTCTGGCGGAGGGGGCCAAGGTGGTAATCGGTGATCTGAACAGCGAAAATGGCGCCGCAACCATGGCCGTGATCGCACAACAGGGCGCGGCAGACCGCGCGGCGTTTCTCCGAACGGACGTGGCGGAAGAGCCGGATATAGAAGCCCTGGTGGCCGCCGCCACTGATCGGTTCGGCCGTCTGGATTGCATCTTCAACAACGCCGGCATCGGTGGCGCCGTCGGCCCGATTACCGAGACCAGGGTCGAAGAGTGGGATTTCACTTTCGATGTTCTGGCGCGCAGTGTCTTTCTGGGCATCAAGCACGCGGCAAAGGTCATGCAGCGCCAGGGTGACGGGGGCAGCATTATCTCGACATCCTCCATTGCCGGCCTGAACGGCGGCGGCGGACCGCACGCCTACTCCGCCGCCAAGGCGGCGGTGGCCAATTTGACCCGCGCCGTGTCCGGCGAACTGGCGCGCCACCATATTCGCGTCAATGCCATTGCGCCGGGGGTTATCACCACGCCGTTGTTTCATTCCGGCCGCCCGGAAAAATCCGAGGCCATGGCGAAACGGTCCGTACCCTGGCCCCGGCTGGGCACGGGCGAGGATATCGCCGCCATGGCGGTGTTTCTGGCGTCGGATGAATCCGAATATGTGACCGGCCAGAACATGGTGGTCGATGGCGGCATATCCGCCTCAGGCCCGAATTTGTGGGGCAACGGCCCCGACAGCCCCATGCTGCGCAAGTCCGGCGTCACCCGTGGCAGCACCGGCCTTGGCAACGACATTCGAGAGCTTGAAGGTTGAATTTAGACTGCGCCGTCAACGGGTGTTCCGAACCGGCCGAATAAATACCTGAAGACCTGTGGTGCAAAAGCGTTGTGCATGAGCGAACGGATTTACCGGGCCAGCAGGCTTTGGTCAGGCGCCCGCTCCAGAGAAATTTTTTATTAACTGGAGTCGCGAACGCGACTTGGTAATTGGTTCAATATCTCTATTTTGACGGTCAAGCGCACATTTGGATCAGATGTGCTCTAACGCTTCCGCAGCAGAAATATGCCCTGCTCGCCGAGCAGATTGGCGATGCCGGGTGTAACCCCGATGGGTTTGGCGTTGCCCTTGCGGTCCAGGGTCAGGCCTTGTTCGATGTGCAGGTCCATGGCATCGCACAATTCCATAAAATCCAGGATCGTACACAGATGGATGTTGGCGGTATCGTACCAGGGCACGGGCAGGTCGGCGGTCACGGGCATCCGGCCCCGGGTCGCGAGGTCCCAGCGAACCCGCCAATAGCCGAAATTCGGAAACGACACGATGGCGTGCCGGCCTATGCGCAGCATCTGTTCCAGAACCAGGCGGGGATAGTGCAAAACCTGCAGGCTTTGGCTCAAAATTACGACATCGAAGGCGGCGTTGGGATAATCCACCAGATCCTTGTCTGCATCGCCCTGAACCACGGACAGGCCCCGGCTGACCGAGGCGTTGACGCCATCCTGGCTCAGTTCCATGCCCCGGCCATCAATGTTTCGCGCCTGTTGCAGGAAATCCAACAGGTCGCCATCGCCACAGCCGATGTCCAGCACCCGTGCGCCGGACGCGACCATACCCGCCAGAACCGGAAAATCCGACCGTATGGCGCTCACGGACCGGTAAGTCCCCGGCGTGCCGCCGCCGCCTGCAAAAACCCACCCAATGTGGTGAACATCTCGGGCTCGTCCAGCAAAAATGCATCATGGCCCCTGTCGCTATTCACCTCGACAAAGGAGACCCGGGCCGCCGCTGCGTTCAAGGCGCGGACGATCGCCTTGTTCTCCGCCGTCGGGTACAGCCAGTCGGAGGTGAATGAGACGATGCAGAATTCGGTTTTGGTGCCGCGAAAGGCGTTGGCCAGGATGCCGTCAAATTCCGCTTCCATATCAAAATAATCCATGGCGCGGGTGATGTAGAGGTAGGAATTGGCATCAAAACGATCGACGAAAGACGAACCTTGATGGCGCAGATAGCTCTCCACCTGGAAATCCGCATCAAAGCCGAATGATACCTTGGCCCGGTCCTGCAGATTGCGGTCGAATTTGTTCTGCAGGGCCGCTTCCGAGAGATAGGTGATGTGGGCTGCCATTCGCGCCACCGCCAGGCCGCGCTGGGGCAGCACCCCATGGCTGTAATAATCACCGTTGTGCCAGTTCGGATCGGCCATGATGGCCTGCCGTCCGACCTCGTGAAAGGCGATGTTCTGGGCCGAATGGCGGGCCGCGGTGGCGATGGGGGCGGCGACATAGACCTGTTCGGGATAATTGGCGGCCCATTGCAGCACCTGCATACCGCCCATGGAGCCCCCCGTGACACAGAACAATTGTTCGATGCCCAGATGATCGATCAGACGTTTTTGCAGGCGCACCATATCGGCGATCGTAATGACCGGAAAGTTCAGGCCATAGGGCCTGCCCGTCGCATGGTCGATATCCTTTGGCCCCGTGGTGCCCATACAACCGCCCAGGACATTGCTGCAAATGATGAAATAGCGGTCCGTGTCCAGGGTCTTGCCGGGCCCGACCATGGTTTCCCACCAGCCGGGGCGGTCGGTCCATAGGTTGCGCCCAGTCAGGAACTGATCGCCGGTCAGGGCATGGCAAACCAGAATGGCGTTGGACTTGTCCTGATTCAGTTCACCATGGGTCTGATAGGCCACCTTTACCGGCGCCAGGGTCGGTCCTGAATCCAGGCTCAGAGGCTGGTCTTCCGCGATCGTGAAAAAGTGGTGTGAGGAGGATGGCTCGGCCGTATCAGCGACATCGGCTTCTGCCGCCGCCGGGACAGGCCTATCTGCCGCATCACTTGCTGTCGTCATAATCCTGGATACCTAAACTTGGCAATTCGTCGCCACGGCTGTTTTGACCGGCGGATAGTTGCTATATTTCAAGGGCCCACGCATTATCCTATCGCGACAGTGGCTACTATGCAGGCCCCCATGTGGTGTCAATGTAATCTTTAGCGAAATATTTGCCATGTCTTTGGCTTGCCCATGATGGATGGGACGTGTATCACCGCCATCCGGACCTACCTTGCAGACTGCCCGCCTTTTGGCTAGGACGATAACAATGCCGAACGACACGCTGAACCTCGATGATTTGCGCCGACAGATCGACCGGATCGACCGGGAATTACATGAGAAGATCATGCAGCGGACCGCCCTGATCGATCAGGTTGCCAAGGCGAAACAATTGCGCGGCAACGGTGACTTCGCCATGCGTCCCAACCGTGAGGCAGAGGTGGTGCGCGGCCTGGCGAAACGGCACCAGGGGCCATTGCCGACCCCCACGGTCATTCGGATCTGGCGGGAACTGATCAATGGTGCGACTGCGCTGCAAGGCCCCATGAGCGTCGCGGTCTGCGCGCCTGCGCATTCGGTTGCCTATTGGGACATGGCGCGCAATCACTTTGGCTCTTCCGTGCCCATGACATTGCACACCTCGCCATCCGTGGTCATGCGCATGGTTGATGACCAACCGGGCGCCATCGGTTTGTTGCCTTTCCCGCAAAGCGGCGAGGAAAGTCCATGGTGGCCGGCCCTGGCTTCCCAGGCGAATGACCAGTCTGGGCCACGGGTAATTTGGCGTTTGCCATTTTTTTCATCTGTTACCGGCCGGTTTGAGCAATTGGAAGCCTTGGCCGTGGCGAAACTGGTGCCGGAAGCAAGCGGTGAGGACAGGACCCTGGCGATGGTCGAAACCTACTTGGATGTGTCACTTGCGAGGGTGATGGATCAATTGAACCAGTGTGGCTTTAATATTCAACCCCTGGCCGTGCATGAACAGGATCAACACGGCGTGCGCCTGCAACTGATCGAATTGGACGGGCTGGTCAAAGACGATGATCCGGGCATGGTTACCTTTCATGAAAAGATGGGGGAGGGATTATCACGGGTTTCTATTCTGGGGGCCTATCCGAAAGCGCTGGCCGCCGGTCAAACGGGGCAAGAGCCATGACCCGGCCAACGCCGTTGCAGGGTATTCTGGATATCACGCCTTATGTAGGCGGTGATGCCTCGGTCGAAGGCTTGGCGCGCGTCGTAAAACTGTCGTCCAACGAGGCGGCGACCGGCGCTTCGCAGATGGCTATTGCCGCCTATCGGGCAGTGGCCGAGGAATTGCACCGCTACCCAGATGGCGGCAGCACCAATTTGCGCGCCGCCCTGGCCGAGATGCATGGCCTGGACATCACTGGTATCATTTGCGGCAACGGCTCTGATGAAATCATCAGCCATCTGATCCATTCCTATGCCGGGCCAGGTGACGAGGTGGTCTACACCGAACACGGTTTCCTAATGTATCCGTTGGGCGCCATGGCAAGCGGCGCCACACCGGTAAAGGCGGCCGAGGAAGAATTCACCGCCTCCGTAGACGCCATTTTGGCGGTTGTTACCGAGCGGACAAAAATGGTTTTTTTGGCCAATCCCAACAATCCGACAGGTACCTATATACCCGTGTCGGAACTGGAGCGGTTGCGCGCTGACTTGCCAGAACATGTTTTGCTGGTGATCGACGATGCCTATGCCGAATTTGTCAGCCGGAACGACTATTCGCCAGGCATTGAATTGGTCCAGGCCCATGACAACGTGGTGATGACCCGGACTTTTTCCAAGATCTATGGTCTGGCTGCCCTGCGCCTCGGCTGGGCCTATTGCCCAGAGGAGATCGCCATGGTCTACCACCGGGTACGAGGTCCGTTCAACGTCAATGCTGCGGCCCTGGCGGCCGGCTTGGCGGCCTTGCATGATATTGGACATGTGGATGCGGCCCGGGCCCATAACGACCGCTGGCTGGCCTGGTGGCAGGATGAATGCCGGCGGTTGCGTCTGCAATTCATTCCCAGCGTGGGCAATTTCCTGACCGTACATTTTGGCGCCCAAGGGCCACATTCGGCCCCTGCGACGGCAGATTTTTTGCGCAAAAGGGGTATTCTGCCCCGTGGCATCGCGGCTTATGGCCTGGCGGCTTATTTACGTTTCACCATCGGCCTGGAAGAAGAAAACCGGGCAGCACTTGCGGCCATGGAAGAATTTTTGAGTTCAACCGATGGCGCCTGACTCTGAAAACGCACTTTCCACCATGGCCCCGCACTTTGATCGTCTGGCCCTGGTCGGCGTCGGTCTGATTGGCTCGTCCATCGCCCGTGCCGCCCGACGCGCTGACCTGGCAACGGCTATCGTTGGCTGCGCCCGCACCAAAAAGACCCGGGACAAGGCCATGGAACTGGGCATCGTCGACGCCATGTACGAGGATCCGGCGGAAGCCGTGGCGGGCGCTGATCTGGTCATCGTCTGTTCTCATCTGGGCAGCTATGCATCGGTCGGCAAGGCCATGGCCTCCGGCCTGATGCCCGGCGCCATCGTCACCGATGTTGGCTCGGTCAAAGGCTGTGTATCCCGTGATCTGGGACCTCACATTCCCGATGGCGTACATCTGGTGCCGGGGCACCCGGTATCGGGCAGTGAAAAATCTGGTCCCGAAGCGGGGTTTGCGGAACTATTCGATGGCCGTTGGTGGATCCTGACGCCTGGGGACGGGGCGGACGCGCAAGCGGTGCAGCGGTTAACGGCATTCGTACAGGCCTTGGGCAGCCAGGTCGAGATCATGGCAGCCAGTCGTCACGATCTGGTGCTGGCAATTACCTCCCATCTGCCGCATCTGATCGCCTATAACATTGTCAATACAGCGGATGATATGGAAACCGTGACCCAGGGCGAGGTGGTGAAATTTTCCGCCGGCGGTTTTCGCGATTTTACCCGTATCGCGGCTTCCGACCCGGAGTTCTGGCGCGATGTCTTCCTCAACAACCGGGAAGCGGTGCTGGAAACCCTGGGCCGCTTCACCGAGGATTTGATTGCCTTGCAACGGGCGATCCGCTGGGGCCAGGGCGATCATTTGTTGCGCCTTTTCAGCCAATCCCGGGATATTCGTCAGCGTATTATCCAGGCCGGGCAAGATACAGATGCCCCCGACTTCGGCCGCCGCGCGGAACGCCCGGAGGAACGGGATTAATACCAAACGGCTAAATCCGCCGGTATTAGCGTCAATTGTCCGGGATCCGGGCCAGTTTGGCGATGGCAGCCGGGCCCAGGAAAAGCTGGCCATCCTGTAGCCGTACCGGCACGGAAAGAATGCCACCTCCCGCGGCGGCCAACAAACCCAATACCGCGCGGGCCGCGGCAAGGTTGCCTTTATCCATCATGCTGGTGGCTACGGCGATGTCGAGCAATTCGTCATGACCCTTGATCCGGGCGGTCAAGGCACCGATAGGACGCATATCGCCGTCCAGGGCCAGGCTGCCCGTGGCGGAGATCTCAATATCGCCCCACTGTAAACGGAAAGCCTGAACTTCCAAGGTGCCGCCATCGTCGCGCCATTGCGGCAAACCACCAGCCGTTATTCCGGCCTTTGACAGGCCGGTCACCGTGGCCTGCAGATCCACCGATCTGGCGCTACGGGGCAGCTTGATAAGGCTCAGGGGCAACACGCCTTCGGCCACTTCCAGGGCCTCTCCGCTGAGGGCCATCTCCAGGTCATCCGATACCTCTGTCGCCGGTCGTAAATGGACCTGCAGGCGCGCCCCCAGCAAGGCCGGGGCGCCGTTGTAGCGCAGTTGAATGTTTCTGATATCAAGCGAGAAGCGCTCGAGACGCTCCTTTGCACCGGTTTCGACGCTGGCCATGGCTTCGCTGCTATCCAGCGTCAGTTCACGCGAATGTTCGCCTCGCGTCGTTTTAAGCAGGTGACGGCCGGTCAGGTCGAAAACAATATGGCGCGGCTGCCAGGGATGTCCCACGCCCTTGATCTGATCCGTCTCCCAAAAGAAATCTCGGGTTTGGCCGCGCAAGGCAATGCGCGGGCTGCTCAGATCCACCTGCATGCGGAAGGGAAAGCCCGATATCGCCAGATCACGATAAGTCAATTCCCGCGCCTGGGTGTTCTGGCTGGCGCGCCGCTGAATTTCCGTACGCAGCTGATCGGCTTTGTAAAACCAGCCGCCGCTCCACACCGCTATCACCGCGGCAATCGTTCCGATCGTTATGTAATAACGCATGACACCTCGCTGCTCGCCCGCGTTATAACTGTCGCAGCCAAGGCAGTCGATAGAGATGCCATCAAATCGCCGTCTAGTATCAAAAAGTACTCTAATGTCAGGTTTCAAATTGATTGAGGCAGTCGACGTGACGATCCGTCCCGGACACTACACGATACCCGCCCTTACATTGCCGCCCGGTGACCTTTGGGTATTTGGCTATGGCTCCGTCATGTGGCGGCCGGGTTTCGCCCATGCGGAACAGCGGGTGGGGCGCGTGTACGGCTATCATAGGGCGCTGTGCGTCTGGTCCTGGGTGCACCGTGGCACCAGGGCCCGTCCGGGTCTGGTACTAGGCTTGGATGTAGGTGGCTCCTGCCAGGGCATTGCCTTTCGCATTCCCGCCGCCGACAAGCACGAGGTCGCAGATTACCTCTATCGGCGCGAGCTGGTCACGGATGGCTATCAGGCCACGCTGCATCGGGTGCATCTTGATGGCGCGTCTCCGGATGCCCGCGCGGTTATGGCCCTGACCTTCCGCGCCAACCGCCGCCATCCGCAATACGCCGGCAAACTGGATCATCGGCATGCCGCCGATACGGTGCGCCGCGCCCGTGGCCTATCGGGCGCCAATCCCGATTACGTCGCCAGTGCGGTACAACAGTTGCAGGCGATGGGGATTGCGGATCGTCATTTGCAAGAAATCAACCTTATCCTGCAGGAAAATGAGGATTAATCGTCACCGAGTTCTTGTGCGTGCAGCCAGGCGCCCAGGTCCCCTGTGCTACCGTTTTTGTTCCAGGCGTCCAGCATTGCGGGGGCCGCGTCTGCGGCCTTTTTCCAATTCGCCGGATCGCCTGAATTTGTCGCCAGTTCCAGGCGATGGCCGTTGGGATCAAAGAAGTAGATCGATTTGAACAGCGTATGATCGATGGGCCCGATGACCTCGAGGCCGTTGGCTTCAACCCGCGCCTTGGCGGCCAGCAAGGTATCCATATCCGGTACCGCAAAGGCGATATGCTGGACCCATTCGGGGGTATTGGGGTCTTTTCCCATGGCCGGTGAATTCGGCAGTTCGAAAAATGCCAGATAGCTGCCGGGTCCAATCTCGAAAAAGATATGCATATAGGGATCAGGCTCCTTGGTGGAGGGCACCCGGTCCTCGGAAATGGCCATGACATAATCCATGCCAACGACATTGGTATAGAAATCCACGGTCTCCTGCGCGTTGTTGCAACGGTAGGCCACGTGATGCAGGCCGGTGGTGACGGACATGGCGGACTCCTGATAGTACTATTGGCGGGGCGGACCCTCGGAATGCCGCCAGCCTAGCAATAAAGGCGCCCGGGTGCGAGATTGAACGTAATAGTGCCTCTAAAAAGGTGGAGACCATGATCGTCGATTGTCACGTCAACCTTTGGAATGATGAACATTTTTCGCCACTCTACGCCGAGCAGATGCGCCGCGTACGCGCCGACGGCGGCTATGGCCTGAAGGCGGATGCCGAAACCGTTTATGAGGCGATGGCGGAAGTGGACAAGGCCATATTGTTCTCCCCCCGCTATCGCAAATCCGCCGGTGTAGAGGGGAATGACGGGGCGGTAGCGGACGCGGTTTCCCGCTATCCGGACAAATTTATCGGCTTCGCTTTTGTGGACCCGATGGAGGCTGACTACCTGGAAAGGTTGGCCCACAGTATCGAGGGTTTGGGACTGAAAGGGGTGAAATCCGGCCCCATATACACGGGTGTTCCCTTGTCCGATCCCCGCATGACGCCGATTTATGAATATTGCCAGGCCAACGATCTGCCCTTGACCCTGCATATGGGCACTACCTTCGCCGAGGACGCGCCGGTGGATCTGGGCCGGGCCATCCATGTGGACCCGGTGGCCGCCCGCTTCCCGGATCTGAAAATCATCTGCGCCCACATGGGCCATCCCTGGTTCGAAGATTGCATTGCCGTGGTGCGCAAACGGCCCCATGTCTATTGTGAGATTGCAGCGATTTTCTATCGGCCCTGGCAGTTCTGGAATATAATTATTTCGGCCCAGGAATATGCCATCACGGACAAAATTTTCTTCGGTACCGACTTCCCGTTCTCTCGGGTTGGGGAAAGCCTTGCGGGACTGGCCAACATCAACAAGGTGATCGGTGACAGTGGTCTGCCACAGGTATCGGACGAAACGATCCAGCGTATCACACATGCCAATCCGTTCGAATCTTGGTGGCACGGCGCGGGACCTCTGTAGACCCATTTCAAGATCGGTTTATATGGCCAGGGTATCGCCGTTCTTCTTCAGCCAGGCCTGCGGGCTACGGTAATCGGGCATCAATTCCTCGACCAGGCGCCAGAAATCCGGTGAATGATTGTGCTGAATGAGGTGCGCGACTTCATGGGCGGCAACGTAGTCCAGGACTGAGCTGGGGGCGATAACCAGTCGCCAATTATAGGTAATTTCTCCCCCGGCGCTGCAACTGCCCCATCTGCGTTTGTATGACTTCACTTTGACGGTGGTCGGCGCAACGCCGAGACGTTGGCCATAGCATTCGGTTCTTGCCTGAAATTCCTCCAGAGCGGATTGCCGGTACCATTCGTATAGCCGGTCCTTGATCCTGGCTTCCCGCGCGCCATCCGCCATGCGTGCCGGCAAGGTTACAACGAGGTCACTACCGACCCGTTCGGCTGGCCAGTGCGGCCCAGCGACAATTTTCAATCGGTAGACTTCGCCAAGATGAGTATAGATCTCATCATTCACATAGGACTTGGGCATTGCCGCCGGTCGCGCCGCGTGTTCCTGGAGCTTCCTGCGGATCCACGGCGTATGCTTGTTCAACAATGCCGTGATCTGACGCTCCGGCGTCCGCACAGGCACCATGACCTTAACTTGGCCGTCCCGGATTTGCAGACACAAGGTTTTGCGCCGTTGGGAGCGCTTGATCTCGAAATCGAACTCGTAGACTGCGGCCATGGGAATCCATTTTGTGACGAATCAATGTTAAAGGTACAGCAATATAGCTATAAGCCAATCCGGTGCCCGGCCCCAACCGTCGTCGGGAGCTTGCAGAAGGACCGCAATCATGAGCAAGGCTAAGATGCGAACAGGCATCGTGGGCGCCGGATTTTCCGCCAGCTTTCACTACGAAGCCGCCCGGCGTGTTTTTTGCGCCGATGTCGAGGTGGTCGGCGTTCACGCCAAGACCCAGGCCAGCACGCAACGCTTTGCCAGGAAGCACGGTATTCAGGCCTTCGATGACCTCGATGCGTTGCTGGACGGAATTGATGTGCTGCATATATGCATCCCGCCGGCGCTGCATGAAGCCGTGGCGGTGAAGGCCCTGGCACGCGGCGTATTTCCCATCGTCGAGAAACCGCTGACGGGGTATTTTGGTGACGGCGTGGCGGCGTTTGATGGCCGCAATGCTTCCATGACCGAGGCCCGGAACGGCGCCCTGGACAGCATCAGGCGCATGCTTGCGGCGGAGGCCCAATCGAAGGCCCGAATCCTCTATGCCGAGAACTGGGTTTATGCCCCCACCATCCAGAAAGAACGGGAAATACTCGAAAAGACAAAGGGACAAATCCTGTGGATGCATGGCGAGGAGGCCCATTCAGGTTCGCATGCGCCCAGCTATGGCCATTGGCGGCTGGCGGGTGGGGGCGCAATGATCGGCAAGGGCTGTCATCCGCTGACCGCCGCGCTGTATCTGAAAAAGGTGGAAGGCCGGGCCCGCTTCGGCAAACCAATTCGGCCAGCAACAGTGACCGCGCGCGTCCATGCCCTAACGCGACTGCCAGATTTCGTCGATACAGGGCACATTCGCGCCGATTATGTCGATATCGAGGATTTCGCCATGACCCACGTCACCTTTCAGGACGGTACCATCGCGACGGTGTTTGCATCGGACATCGTGCTGGGGGGCGTGCATAACTGGTTGGAGGTCTGTGCCGGTAACCACCGGACGATCTGCAATCTCAACCCCTCGAACCAGTTGCTGACCTATAATCCGGTGGAAAGCCAATTTGACGATATTTATGTGGTGGAGAAGATCGGCACCAAACAGGGCTGGGCCATGACGGCGCCGGATGAAGATTTCTCCCACGGCTTTCCCCAGGAAATCGAGGCATTCTACCGCGCGGCGGCCTGCGGCGGCGATGTGGAAAGTGATAGCGAACTGGCCGCCGATTGCATCGCCACCATCTACAGCGGCTATGTCTCTGCCGCGAATGGCGGTATTGAAGAGCCGGTAACCTTATTCTAGGCAAACAATGGATTTACCAACATGATCATGGCCAATACTCTACGGGAAAAGCTGAACGCGGGCGCCGCGACCCTGGGCACCCATTTCCTCTCCCCTGACCCGGATATGCCTGAAATTATTGGCGATACGGGGCTGTTCGACTATGGCGAATTTTGTGCCGAATATTCCGCTTTTGATATGCAGTTGCTCTATCACATGGCCCGTGCCGGCCAATGCGCCAAGCTACCCTTGATGTTGAAACCCGACCAGGAGAGCCAGGGCTTTTGGGCCCAGGCCGCCCTTGGCGCCGGCTTCAAGGCGGTGTTGTTCACCGATATCCGGGAAGCGGAAGATGTCGCAGCCTGTCACCGCACCATCGCCGCCGACACCCCCGAAGGGGGTGGTCAGATGGGGGTCAAACTGCGCCGACCGGCATTAAGCGGCTATCAGCCGGACGGCTATCTGGAGGACCTGAACGCCACCGTATTTCTGATCATGATCGAGAAGAATGCCGCCCTCGATAACATCGACGAGATTTTACAGATGGCCAAGGCCAAGGGCGTAGATATGACCCAATGGGGCCCGGCCGACTTCGGCTTTTCCCGTGGCGAGCCGAACCTCATGCACACGCCCGACATCAGGCCGTTTGAGGCGCGGGTGATCCAGAAATCCCTGGAATACGGCGTGGCGCCACGCATCGAGATCGCCGAGGTGGAACAGGCCAAGCGCTATATAGATCTGGGCGTCCGCCACTTTTGCATCGGCTGGGATCGCTTCATCTATCAAGCCGGCCTGGCCAAGATTGGCGAAGGCATGCGAAAATTGATCGAAACCTTGTAGCGAGAAACGGGAAGACTTCAAAGGCCGGTGCTGCGCACGATTTCCGTCCATCGCATCACGCGGCGGCGTCCTGACCGTCGTTCGTCCACGGCGCTATTTTTGGCAATTGCTCCCCCGTCAGGGTTTCCTGCTGCAACAGCAATTTGGCGCTGGCCTCCAGATCGCTCCGATACACAACCAGGATATCGGTGGCCCGTTGGAAGGCGTTGTGGACCAGTTTGCGCACGGCGCAATCAATCTCGCGCCCGGTTTCCTCGCTGTATTGCCGGCGTTCGGAAAAACCGGCACCGCCGATATCCAGATATGGCGCCGGATCAACCTCGTAGGTCATCTCGCCCAGGGTTTCGTCCATGCCGTAACGGGTGACGATGGCGCGGGCGATATTGGTGGCCTTGCTGAGATCGTCGGCGGCGCCGGTGGAACGGCGCTCGAACATCAGCATTTCCGCCGCCCGGCCGCCCAAAAGCACGGCCATCTTGTTCTCCAATTCCTGGCGCGTCATCAGGTAGCGGTCTTCGGTCGGGCGCTGAATGGTATAGCCAAGCGAGCCGATACCGCGCGGAATGATGGACACCTTCTCTACCCTGTCGGTGCCCGGCAGGGCCAGGGACACCAGGGCATGGCCCATTTCGTGATGCGCGACAACCGCGCGTTCCTCGGGATTGAGCAGCCGGTTCTTCTTTTCCAAACCGGCAACGATGCGCTCTATAGCCTCCACGAAATCAGCCATTTTTACTTCGTCGCCGCCGCGCCGGGTTGCCAGCAGGGCCGCCTCGTTGACCAGATTGGCCAGGTCCGCGCCGGTAAATCCTGGCGTCAGGCCAGCCACGGCCGCGCTGTCGACATCGTTGGCCAAGCGGACCTTTTTCACATGTACGTCAAGGATCTGGGCCCGGCCTATCTTGTCGGGCCGGTCCACCAGAACTTGACGGTCGAAACGGCCGGCGCGCAACAATGCCGGATCGAGGATTTCCGGCCGGTTGGTGGCGGCCAGCAATACCATTCCCGCCTTGGAGGGATCGAAGCCGTCCAGCTCCATCAACAACTGGTTGAGGGTATGCTCTTTTTCGTCATGACCGCCCATTCCGGGAAAGGCGCCGCGCGCCCGTCCCAGGGCATCCAATTCGTCGATAAAGATGATGCAGGGCGCCGCCTTGCGGGCCTGTTCGAATAAATCGCGCACGCGGGCGGCGCCAACGCCGACGAACATCTCGACGAATTCCGAGCCGCTGATCGAAAAGAACGGCACGCCTGCCTCGCCGGCGACGGCGCGGGCCAGCAGTGTCTTGCCCGTGCCGGGCGGCCCGACGAGCAGCACTCCTTTGGGCAGGCGCGCGCCCAATCGGCCATAAACATCCGGAGTTTTTAGAAAAGTCACGATTTCCTGCAACTCCATCTTGGCCTCGTCGACGCCCGCGACATCGTCGAAGCCAATCTCGATATCGCTTTCCACAAATATCTTGGCTTTACTCTTGCCGATCGACATCATGCCGCCGCCAAGCCCCTGGCGGTCGGCGAAACGACGGATCACAAACATCCAAACGCCGAGGAAAAGCACCATGGGCAGCAGCCACGAGAAGATATCCTTCAGGAAGCCGCCATCACTGCCCCCCGTTACCTTGACGTCGTATTTGGCCAGGCTTTCGGCCAGGGCCGGTTCGATGCGGTTGGTGGTAAAGATTTTTTTGCCGGCCCCCGGCGTCTTGAAGGTGCCCTGGATATGCTTTTCGGTGACGACGATTTCCGCGACTTTCCCTTCCGCCAACAATAGCTGGAACTCGCTGTAAGGTATCACCTCTATCTTCTGGACTTGCTGAAACCAGGATTGCAGCATCACAATGGCGAAGACGGCGCCGACGGCGTAAACAATGTGGATTTGTGCTTTGCGTTCCATTCCCGCTCCCCGGCGTGGCTTTATTCAATCAATTTTGACTGGTTTTAAGCGCGCGGGCAATCTCTTCGCGAACCGCTGGCGGTTGCGCCGACACCGCCGCGGCCAGATGACGAAGCTGATGTCGCAACCCATAAACCTGATCAAGCAAGGACAGAACCGTTGGCAGGGTATCGCGGTGTATGTCCAGTTCGTATTGCAGTTCCCAGATCAGCCGGACACGAGCCAAGTCGGTGTCGCTGAAACGGTAACCGGCGTCGATCGAATCGGGCCGGACCCAGCCGCGTTCTATCCAGACCGTCAAATCCTCCCCGGCGAGAGTATCGAACATTTCAACAATCTGCTCGAATGTCGTCATAGCGCCTCTCCCAGGTCACCGCGGGGATCGTAGGGTCTTTTCGGCGCCCATTCCGCCAGGAACGCCGCAAGCTCGTCATCGGGCACATCGGGCAGAGCCACTTGCAGGTGAACGTATTGATCGCCCCGTTGACCGCTTCTTTTATCGAGAATACCCTTGCCGCGGAGGCGCAGGGTTGCGCCGGAATTCGAAGCCTTTGGTATGCGCAGCTCTACCGGACCCGAAACCGTGGGAACCTTCACCTTTCCCCCGAGAACCGCTTCGCCCAGGGTAATGGGCAACGTCATGTGAACGTCGTCGCCGTGCCGGCTGAAAAACCGGTGCGGCAGTACCCGCACCTCGATATAAGCATCGCCCGGCGGCCCACCGCCGATACCTGGCATGCCTTGCTCTTTCAGGCGCAAAGTCTGGCCATCGCGCAGGCCCTCGGGGATGCTGACGTTTAGCATTTTGCCATCCGGCATGGCCGCCTGTTTTTTGGTGCCCCTGGCGGCCTCCATGAATCCTACCGGCATGTTGTAGGAGATATCACCGCCCCGCATTTTGAGGCCACCACCACCGCCACGTTCGCCGCGACGCAGAATCTCGGCGAAGGCATCGCCCATGGAATCGAAGTCGCCAAAACCTTCATAGCGATGATATTTGGCACCTTCGCCGCCATCCGCATGGCTGCGGTAGAAGGTATGCTCGGGGCGCTCCTGTCCCTCGGCATCGATCTCGCCGGCATCGAAGCGCCGGCGTTTTTCGGGATCGGAAAGCAGCGTATAGGCGGTATTCAGCTGCTTGAACCGCGCCTCCGATGCCTTGTCACCGGGGTGTAAATCGGGGTGCGATTCCTTGGCCAGCTTGCGATAGGCCAGCCGTATCTGCTCCGCGCTGGCGGTCCTGTCCACGCCAAGAATATCGTAGGGCTCCGGCATCTATGGTAATCTCCCGGCCAGCAAATTTTCCATGGCGTGCTTAGTCCGCCTCAACTTTTTGATCTTCTGCCTCAAAACCAGCCGCCGTCGTTGATGGATGTCAATTCATACACACTTCCGCCCTGGTATGCTGCTTCATTATCCGGCATCCTTTGCCTGCGCGGTCGAGATACGCGCGTGGTCTCGGGGGAATCCATGGCGGAAAAGATGCGTGCAATGGTGCTCGACGTACCGCGCCAGCCCCTGCGGGCAGCGAAGATCGCGCGCCCGGTCCCTGGTCCCAATCAGGTTCTTGTCAGGATCGCGGCCTGCGCGGTTTGCCGCACCGATCTGCATGTCGTGGATGGCGATCTGAAACAGCCAAAACTGCCCCTGGTCCCAGGACACGAGATAATCGGTGTTGTTGCGCAAGTGGGATCGGCCGTCGCCAACCTGAAAGCGGGCTGCCGGGTAGGGGTGCCTTGGCTTGGCGGCACCTGTGGCGAATGCTGCTATTGCCGCGAGGGCCAGGAAAACCTCTGTGACCGGGCGCAATTCACCGGCTATACGCTGGATGGTGGATTTGCCGAATATGTCACCGCAAATGCCGCCTATGCCTTTCCCATCCCCGATCACTATGGTGACCAGGAAGCGGCGCCGCTGATGTGTGCGGGCCTGATCGGCTTTCGCGCCTATCGTATGGTGCGGGTGGCCCGGCGAATTGGCCTGTACGGTTTCGGCGCCGCTGCCCATATTATCGCCCAGGTCGCGCGCCACGAGGAAAAGGAGGTTATGGCCTTCACGCAAGCGGGAGACGAAAAAGGCCAAGCTTTCGCCCGCGGCCTGGGCGCTGTCTGGGCCGGCGGCAGCGACGAATTGCCACCCAAAGAATTGGACGCGGCAATCATCTTTGCCCCGGCTGGACCATTGGTGCCCGGTGCGTTGCGTGCGGTCCGCAAGGGCGGCACGGTTATTTGCGCGGGTATCCACATGACCGACATTCCGTCCTTTCCCTACGATATTCTTTGGGGAGAGCGGACCGTCCGCTCGGTTGCCAATCTGACTCGCGAGGATGCTGTCGCATTTCTGGAGGTTGCGCCACGCGTTCCGGTCAGAACGACCACCCACCCTTATCCGTTGTCCCAAGCCAATCGGGCGCTTGACGATTTGCGGGCCGGAAGGTTCGATGGCGCGGCGGTTCTGGTCGTAGACTGAAATCAGTCGATGTAATGACACAGACCAACCATGCACCAGGAAACCGCGGTATCCCGATCGTCGCCGCGCTGATCGTCGGCGTCGGGCTGTTGGTCGCTGCTGCGATGGCAATGGTCTATGTCGCAGGGTATGAGATCGCCTATCGAAATACCGTCGAGCTAACCCGGCAACGGGGCGGCCTCATTCTTGATCTGATCAGCGAACGAGTTCGCAACCACCTGCAACCGGCCAGCGCCCAGCTTGATTATCTCGCCAAGTTGAGCGCCGCCGGCAGGATCGACCCGGAAAACATGGAGCAATTCGGTGAATTGCTCGTCGCTTCCCTCGCCGCTGCACCGCAGATTTCCGTCGTCGCCTTCGTCAACCCCGATTTGCGGGTGATACGCGCTTTCCGTAACCGGCCCGGCGGTTCCGTCAGGGAAAGCGACTGGAGCGATGACCCGCAATTTCGGCGGATCTTCAAGGAAGCAGCCCAGCGCGACGGCCCCTATTGGGGTGAATTGTTCGTTGCCGAAAGCGTCGGCCATACGTTCATCAATCTGCGTGTGCCGGTACGGCGGCAGGGCCGTCTTCTGGGCGTCCTGATCGCCGGGGTCTCGATATCGGAACTGTCGGCCTTTCTCGCCGAGCTTCGGAATGCCTTCAGCGAGACCACCTTCATTCTGTACGGACCGGATCACGTGCTCGCTCATCCCCTGTTGCTACATGGCTATCCGGGCCTGACCGACCAACGGCCCCTGCCAGAACTGCGGCGGTTCAGCGATCCTGTGCTACGCCACATCTGGGCGCCGGAGCGGCGTAAATCGATTGAAAAGGCCTTCGCCGGACCGGCCCAAATAAGAGTTGTCGACAATGCCGCGCAAACCGATGTCTTCATGTACCGCGCTATCGATAATTTCGGCGAACAGCCATGGCTGGTTGGGACCCATGCCCCGCTGGCCGAAATGGCGGGTGAATACAGTCGGCTGAAACTGATCCCTCTGGCCGGGCTCGGGGCTCTGGTTCTAGCCCTGCTGGTTACCTATGGACTGGCCCGTGCCTTGAGCCAGCCGGTGCGGCGCCTGGCGGATAGCGTCGTGCTTGTTCGCGATCTGGATATCAGCAATATCCCGTCGCTGCCCTATGGTCCTTTTCGTGAACTGAATCAGGCGGCAAGCGCCTTCAACGCCATGGTGGGAAGCCTGAAATGGTTTGAAACCTATGTGCCGCGCACGCTTGTCCGCCGCCTGATGGGCCAGCGGGATGGTGGCGAGATCGCTTCGGAGGAGCGCGAGATGAGCATCCTATTCACGGATATCCAGGGTTTTACAGCACTGGCCGAACGGTTGCCGGCGCGGGAACTGGCGGATCTTCTAAACGAACATTTCACCCTGATCGACCGTGCGATCGAGGCGGAAGGCGGCACGATGGACAAGTACCTGGGTGATGGCGCCATGGCATTTTGGGGCGCGCCTGAACGGCAAGCCGATCACGCGGCGCGCGCCTGCCGCGCCGCGGTGGCCATTGCCCGGGCGATAGGGGCGGATAATGTTAAGCGGAGACGCGCTGGAAAACCGCCCATCCGCACCCGTATCGGCGTACATAGCGGCAACGTGGTGGTTGGCAATATCGGCGCCCCAAGCCGCGTCAACTATACCATCGTCGGAGATGCGGTGAACGTTGCCGAACGCATCTCGGAGATCGCCCGCGAAATCCTCGATGGGACTGACGACGATACGGCGGTCTGCTTCAGCGGCCAGACGGTGGCGCTATGGGACGAAGGCGTCGTGCTCACCGCCCTCGGAGAACGCGAAATGCGGGGGCACCACGAACCGGTGAATGTCTTTCGTCTGGGGCCGGGATTCAGCGTTGGGAATAAGTCAGGGCGGATTTAGTTCCAATTTCTGGACTTGCCGGTATCTGGCGTACATTTGATCCTGATATGCCCGGGGTATTCAGAATAAGGAAATTGAACCAATTGCCTACGTCGCGTTGGCGACTCCAATTAGTCGTAAATTGTACTGGGCATCCGTACGGTGTTTGCAGGCCTGCGGTCCAAAGCCGCCGGCAAGCCGTCGGCCGTGGCGCCCTGGCGTGGCCGAAAAAACCAATCGTGGTTCGATGAACATCAAATGCGGTTTAGTGTTTGGCTGAACTATCGCCTTGCAAAAGGCATTGCACCATGCCGCGCACGGCCTGCCAAAAATTCAGGCCCGCCGCTTCGCCATGGTCGTGCAATTCCTTGACGCGAATATCAGCCTGGCGCAACGCGTCATCGCCGAAGCGGCGTAGCAGATTGCGGGCGGCCGCTTCAATTTGTATTTTCTCGTCCATGCGGATTGCATCCGTCTCTGACCCTCCTGAATAATATCCATACCCAGCAGACCGCTGCCTTGATGATCGTCAAGCAGCGACATTTTGGCTCATTGCTTTATTTCCGCATTTGTATGAGGCTGCGAAGGGGCTGATAGGTTAGATTGCATGGGTGCTGGAGGATTTTGGGTTCTTGCGCGGCGTCAGGGAGGGGTTGATGACTGGAAAAATGAACGCCACCTGTTTTGGTTGCCAGGTGCGGCACACGACCGAGTGGTGCGCGCTGAACGACGAGGAATTGGCGTTGCTTGATGGCGTCAAGGTGCCGAAAACCTACGAGGCCGGGACCACGTTATTTCATCAAGGCGACGACTGTGCCGGTATTTATTGCATTAGTTCCGGCCTGGTGGGCGTCAGGCGCCTGGATGCCGCCGGAAACTCTACTTTGGTGCGCCTGTGCGGTCCCGGCGAAACAATTGGCTATCGATCGTTTCTGAGGAAATCCAGCCACCGCTCGACGGCTGAAGTCATGATGCCCAGCACGGTCTGTTTTATCAGGCGCGCGACAGTTCGCACGTTGCTGGAACAGAATCCGAATTTGGGACTGCGGTTCCTGGACCACACGCTTAAGGATGCGGATGATTTCGAGGATCGCCACTTCGAAAACGTTACTTTCACGGTTAGATCCCGGCTTTTGAGCCTGCTGATGGTGCTGTACGAGCGGTTCGGGCATTTGAATGAGAATGGCGAGCCGGTGATGGAGTTACCTATTTCACGCCAGGATATCGCCGCGTTGATTGGCGCCTCGCCGGAAACGATCTCGCGCAGCATTGGCGCGGTGCAGGACGAAGGCCTGGCGGTATTCAAGGGCCGGAAGGTGCAGTTTCATAGTCTCGAGGCGCTGGTGCAACAATTGCCGGGCGCATAATTCCAAACCTCGAAAATGGTCTAAAGACCCATTGCGATCGAGTCCGGTCTTCCGGAAATGACGCCGTCCCGGAAATCAATGCAGTCAGCGTGGGATCAGGGACGGCGCCGGGTCTGACCCACCTGGCAGATGACCTTCGCCACC
This sequence comes from Pseudomonadota bacterium, assembly GCA_027623205.1. Taxonomy (GTDB): domain Bacteria; phylum Pseudomonadota; class Alphaproteobacteria. The sequence continues at coordinate 22,784 of JAQBYC010000003.1, forward strand.
GTCAGCTCACGCCGCAAGGATGCGCCCAAGTTGGTGTAGCTGTGGCCGTCGACGGGCTGCGCCAGCGCCTGGGTGGCGCCGTTGTCGACGAGAACTTGAGTGCTGGGAATTTGCGCCAGTAGTTGATGGATGGATGACTGCGATGTGGTCATTACCCGACCCCGCCGCTTCGATGACGCGACCAGAACGCCGACCACCCGGCCGTTATCGCCTAGCATGGGCCCGCCTGACAAGCCGCCCAGGGCGGGCAGGTTGTCTGGCTGGCGGGAGACTTCGGCCCAGGCCAGGATAGGCTCGTCAATACGATAGCGGCCGACGGATCTCAGGCGCGCCTGGCCGATCACCCGGGCGTGCACCTCGCCCGGCTGGCCCTGGGGATAGCCCAAGGAAAAGCCATTTTCCCCGCGCAGCGGCGCCCCCTGTGCCAGGCTTGCCAGGCGCAGGGGGGGGCGTCCGGAGCGGGTACGTAACAGCGCCAGATCGGCGTTGGGATGCAGGTGTACCTCCGTGGTCCGCAGGCCCTTGCGCGGCGCGGTTTGGATCCATAGGGCGTCACAACCGTCTGCGACATGGCGGGCCGTCAGCCACCAGCCATCGCCGGTAATGGCAAAGGCGGTGCCGGTGCTGGAGCTCTTGCCTCCCACATCGACTTCAATAGTGGGGCCGCTGGGCGCCACCTGGCGCGGCGGCGGGGTCAAGGTCGGTGGCCGCCGGGGGCCATCGTCTACGGCCACCAGGGCGTTCACGACTCCAAATAAAACCGCCAACAGAGCCACCATATAGGTCAGCCGGTTCATGGTCGCGGGCTCATGACAGGATCAGTAACGGTATCTGCAGCGTAGAAGTGAGGGGCAGGACATCAGAAGCTCCCTAACCTGAAATGGCCGCGGCATTAATGGCCGCCACGGACAGCTTGATGCCCGCGAGCATTACCGCCGGGGCGATCTCGCCGCCTTCGATTCGGGCCGATAGGTCGCGCAGCAACAGATCAGTGAGGCGAAACACCAAAATCTGCACCAGTACGGCCAGCAGACCCCAAATTACAATTTCCGCCACGCTGACCGATGACGCCATGCAAAAGGCAAGGGGTATGGCGAGGCCCAGAATAGCCCCGGACAGGGAAATGGCGGCGGCCAGATTGCCATCCCGAACCAGGGCGAAATCTTTGTGCGGCGTGGTGATGGTGTACAGCACGACACCTCCCACCAACATGCCCAGAGTGACCAGAAGATGCAGCATCAAGACTGGAAACCCGGCCGCAAAACTTTGTAGCACCACGTCCATTGTCTAACCCCGCGCCCATATTATCATGCAGATGCGCCTATGCCCGGGCATCGGCGCGCACTCCGGGTATGACGGCAACGGCGGAAATTTCAATCAGGAATTCCGGCTTCACCAGGGCGGCAACCTGCACCAGAGTCGAGGCCGGGTATGGTTCCGAGAAGAATTCCTTGCGCACCTCGTGCACCGCCATCAACGGTTCCATTTTCGTCACATAAACAATGACCGAGACGATATCATCCATCTCGCCGTCAACGTGATGCAAAATGGCCTTCAGATTGGTAAGGATCTGCCGCGCCTGGGCCACCATGTCGCCGGGACCTACCAGCTTCCAATCCTCATCGACCCCGACCTGTCCAGCCAAATGCAGGACCCGGCCGGGCGGTTGCCAGGCGGCATTGGAGAACGCACCAAACGGTATCGCCACACCGGGCGGGTTGAAGGCATCGGCCATATCGTCATCCTTCCGCGTAAAGTCATAAACTTGATAGTACATCATAACCTGTATCTGGACGTAGGCGCGGCTTGATGCCAAATTAGGACCATGAACAATGGACCTATAACAACCTATCCTTTTGCCCGCGATATTCCAGCTGGCGATAACCGGGAACGCCATGTCTGCGGCGATTGCGGTTGGATACATTATGTCAATCCCAACATCGTGGTCGGCGCGGTCTGTGTCTGGGAGGACAGGATATTGTTGTGCAAACGGGCCATCGAACCACGCCGGGGCTATTGGACGGTACCCGCCGGCTTCATGGAAGAGGGTGAAAGCACCGCCGAAGGCGCGGCGCGGGAAACCTTAGAGGAAGCCTGCGCCAAGATCGAAATCGATGCCCTGATCGGGGTTTACAATATCCCCCGGATCAGCCAGGTGCATATGATGTACCGGGCGCGCATGACGGGCCCTGACATGGGCGCGGGCGAGGAAAGCCTGGAGGTAAATCTGTTTGCCTGGGAGGATATCCCCTGGGACGAAATCGCCTTTCCCAGCAGTGTCTGGGCCTTGAAGCATTATCACCAAACCAAGGATCTGATGGCGTTCCAGCCCTTCGATAATCCGGAAATAGACCGGCACCGGCGCAAAACCAGTGGCTGAGCCCAAACTATACGATCTGAAGACCGACCTGCCGCTGCACGCCGCCGACAGGATCATCGATGCGGCGCTGGTTGCCGGGCGGGCGGAGGACATGTTGCCCCTTACCGTTGCCGTGTTGGATGCGGGCGGCCATCTGGTCGCCCTGAAACGTGAGGACGGCTCCGGCATCCTGCGTGCCGATATCGCTACCGGCAAGGCCTGGGGCGCTCTGGGGATGGGGATACCCAGCCGCACTATCGGCGAACGGCTGGGCCAGCGGCCGGCCTTTCAAGGCGCTCTGGTCGGTGCTTCCAACGGCCGTTTCGTTCCCGTTCCAGGCGGTGTCCTGGTGCTGTCCGCTGACGGTCAGGTAATCGGGGCGGTGGGTATCAGTGGTGATACCTCGGACAGGGACGAATATTGCGCCATCCAGGGCATCCAGGCCGCCGGCTTGGCTTCGGCGCCCGCTGAACCGGCCAGGGGCTGGCAAAATTCCGGGTTGTAAATCGAAAAAATGACCTGGAGTCAGTGCGGTGGATTGGAAGTTCGTGGCATTGGAATTTTAAGTCCCCATGCGCAGATGAAAAAATCAAAAAAGGCGGGCTTAGAATTCGCTACGCTAGAGCAATTGAACCAATCATTTGGATTCGCTTTAGATATCTAAGTGGTTGGTTCAATTGCTCTTTTCTTAAGAGCCCGGGCATGTTTAGAAGAAACATGCTCTAGAGTTGTTTAGGATCGCATCCAGCCAGGACCCCACAGGTTGAGCGAACGTTCCGTGTGGGGCCATTGCCGGATCGGGTCGGTGTCGGCCATGCTTTCCAACTCAGCCGAGATTTCCACTTTGTAGCCGTCCGGGTCCTCGACCATAAAGAACAGGTTGTTGCCGGGGCCATGACGGCCCGGCCCCCACCATAATTTGATCTCCAGCCCCGCCATGTGATCGGCCCAATCGCGGATATCGTTCCAGCACGAAACTTCATAGGCGTGATGGTCCGGGCGGGCGGTGTCGGAAAGGAACATGGCAAAGGAGTGATGCTCTGGAGTGGAGCGGTAGAACACCGCCGTCAGGGACTGACCGCCGCCCTCGTTGTCGCACAGCACATGGTCGGTGGGAACAAAGCCCAAGGTATTTTCGTAGAACGCCATCATCGCCGCAAGATCTGCTGTGGCGACGACCACATGTTGTAATCGGCCTGGTGGATGGCCCACCTGGCCGGCCGGCTCCGTGTCCTCGAACTCGTCGCGATCATGCGCCACGCCAAAGACCATTTGCCGGCCATCGGGGTCGGCCACGGCGAAGGCGCCGGAGGCGAACAAGGGCGTTGGACAGGGCATCAAGTTAACGCCCCGGGCGGTCAAATGGGCCTTATAGGCCTCCAAGCGCGCGCCATCGGGAAAGCGAAAGGCGCTAAAAGGCTGGCCACCGGTCGCCTCGGTGCGCCCATCCCTACCGATGATCAGCCGGCGATTTTCGCCGTGCAGCAGCGTGGTGCCATCATCCAGGGGATGTTCGGCCATGACGAAGGCATTGCGGTAAAATGCCGCCAATTGCGCCGGTGAAGTTGAATCCAGTCGGATATGGTCCAATTCCGCGCCCCACAGCGGGCTGTTCATGGTCATGGCAATTACTCCCTGTTCTACCGGCTCAAACTGGGGCCTGTTGGCGATCGCCACACCACCACGGCGACATGGCAATGGCCAGCTAATCCTAGCGCACATTTGTTCTGAATGTGCTCAGAATTTTCAGAATAGAGCAATTGAGCCAGATGCTTAAGTCCCGTCCGCGACTCCGATTAATTGCAGAATACTCCAATATTACAGCGCGCTTCCGTTAACTGCCGCGATCGCGCTGCAGCAGGTCCAGGATGCCCGGCGCACCGGCTCGGGCGATGGCCTCGGCCAGATACCGCCAGTCTCCCGCCAACTGGGCCGCAGGCACCTTGTTAGCCTGGCTGACCTGGCCAAATTCCTGGCCGTCGGGACGAATTAATTGCCAGACGATCTCGATCCACCGGCCAGCGTCCGTGCCAGCATCACTGCCGGGTACGATATGCATGCTGCCCAGCAGAATAAATCCATCGCTCGAGGGTTCCTGCGACAAAGGTACGCCGGCCTCGGTCAGGGCTCTCTGCATGGCCTTGGCCAACTGGCCGCCGCCCTGACCCGGCACCCCGTCCATGGTTCCCATCGTGACCGAAGCCCAGGCGATGCGCCGGCCTTCCCCGCGCTCCTGGCTGCGCAAACGCAGGTCGATGGCATCGGCGGCCTTGCCGGCCAACCGCGCTAACAACGCCGCATCACCCCGTCGCCATGCGGCGGGCGTAACGGTGTCCTCCTGCGTCAGGGTCATGCTTTCCACATCTCCCGGCATACGCAGGCGCCAGGTCAGGAGCAATCGCCCGTCCGGCTCCAGGACGGCGGCGCCTTGTAGACGGTGACTGCCCTGATGGCCGTTATTGGTGCTGGCGGTGACTTCGCGCTGGCGCAAGGCCCGCGCCGTGGCCGCCGCCAGCTTGCCACCCACATCTGTACCCACCGCACCGGTAACGGGCAGAACCACCATGCCGGCTCTGGGCCCGATCTGGATGGCGCTGAAATCGCCTTTATGCGCGGCGGCAAAAGGCTTGGGCACCGGCTGGCATTGGCCAAGCTGGGCCAGCAATCCAATGGCGAAGACAAAACAGACAATACGGCGGTTTCTTGTAATTATGTTCATCGGCGCCAAGATGCCATGGATTGAGACTGGAGGCGACGGCATATGAACAAACAAAACTTTGACCGGATCGCAGCCATTCTTCGGCCGTTGGGCCTGATCCCACGGGGAGGATTTCACCCTTTGGCGGAAGACGGCGTACCGGCCCGGCCGGACGGCAGGGTGGCCGCCACGGTGGTTCTCATTGGCAATGCCGGGCCGGACCTTTGGCAAAGTTTCAAAGACCATGATTCCGGCCCTCATCCCCTGGACAAATGGTGCCGCGACGTTCTGACGCCCCTGGCGCGAAACCTAGGCGCGGACATCCTGTTTCCCTTCGATGGACCGCCCCATCCACCGTTTCTACGCTGGGCCCGGCGGGCCGAAGGGTTGTCAGCATCGCCCATCGGTCCTTCGATTCATCCAGAGTATGGCCTGTGGCACGCCTATCGCGGTGCCTTGCTGTTCAGCCAGATGATGGTGCTGCCGCCACCCTTGTTGGTTCGTCCTTGCGATAATTGTGCCGAGCGGCCCTGTCTGACCGCTTGCCCGGTGGCGGCCTTCGGCGTCGACTCCTATGATGTGCCGGCCTGTGTTGGCCATTTGCGGCAACCGGCGGGCCGCGATTGCATGGATCTGGCCTGCCGGGCACGCAGGGCCTGTCCCATAGGCCAGGACTACCGGTACAACAATGAGCAGGCGCATTTCCACATGGCGGCCTTCTTGCGCAATTTTTAGGACAGCCCGAAAATGCCCTAGTTTGACCGGCTCAGACGGATTTGCACCGCAAGCGTAAGCAAGCCTGTCATGGCGATGACGCTAGCCATTGCCAGGGCGCTGCCATCATGAAGAATACTGACTGCGCTGGCGGAAAGTGCGCCGGCGAGAAACATCAGACCACCTGACAGGGCGGATACGCTGCCTGCCGCCTGGGGAAAACGGTCCAGGGCCAGGGCCAGACCATTGGCGCTAATCAAACTGAGGGCCGCCAAATAGACGAACAACGGGATAACAATACCCATCAGACCGCCAAATCCGGATACGGCATCCAGCAACAGTACCAGGCCGGCTATGGCGGTCAAAATAGTGCCCGCCACGAACAAACGATGCGCGCCCAGGCGCACCACGAACTTGGCGTTCAACAATGACAGGGCCATCATGCCCACGATGTTGCAGGCGAACAGATAGCCATACTGATCTGGCGCCACGCCATGGACCTGGATATAGATGAAAGGTGATCCGGCAAAGAAGGCGAACATCCCGCTATAGGCGGTGGCATTGGCCAACAGGTAACCAAAGGCCCGGGGCTGACCCAGAATGCGGCCATAGACACCCAACATGCCAACCAGCCCGTGACGGCTGCGCCGTTCCATGGGGTGGCTTTCCTTCACCCCAACCAGGACCAGGAAGAAACATAGCAGGCCAAAGCCGGTTAAAACCCAGAAGATGGCCCGCCACTGAAACCACAACAACATATAGCCGCCGATAAACGGCGCGATCAGGGGCGCGGCGCCCATTACCAGCATGATCAGCGACAACACCCGCGCGGCCTGGTCACCGGTAAAAAAATCCCGCACCATGGCCCGGGCAATCACCGAGGCGGCGCTGCCGCCCAAGGCCTGCAACAGGCGCAGGGTGATCAACATCTCGATACCACTGCTGAGGGCGCACAGGGCCGAAGTTATGACGTACAACACAATGCCGGCCAAAAGCACCGTGCGGCGGCCGAAGCGGTCGGAAAGTGGGCCGAACAGCATCTGACCCAGGCCCATGCCGATGAAAAAACTGCTCAAGGTCATTTGCACCCGGCCCGTCGGGGCGGCCAGATCGGCGGCCATGGCGGGTAGGCTTGGCAGGTACATGTCGATAGACATGGGCCCAAAGGCAGTCAGGGTACCGAGGACAATGATAAGCTTCCGCGCCTGCACTGGCGATAGAACGGTCCCCGTCCCCCGTCCCGGCTGATCGGTCATTCCGCCGGCAGGATCAAACAGGTGGTGGTGGCGTGGGCATACAACTTACCGTTCGTATCCTCCACCCTGGCCCGGGCCGTGGCAGTGCTGCGTCCAACATGCAAGGTCTCGGCAATGCAGCGCATCTCGCCACTATCGACGGCCACGGCGCGGACATAATTAACCTTCAATTCCAAAGTGGTATAGCGCGGCCCCGCCGGCAGGGCAGCGTGTACCGCGCTGCCAATCGCGGCATCGATCAGAGCGGCCAGCCAGCCGCCCTGGACCGAGCCGACGTCGTTAGCGAAATCTTCCCCAGGCTGTCCGGTGTAGACCACACGGCCTTTCGACACCTCGACAAGTGCCAGACGCATGGCGACCGTTACGGGTGGGGGCGGCACCTCGCCGCGGATCACGGCAGAAAGATAATCCAGCCCCGACAATTCACCCAGGCGCGACCAGTGGCTTGCGGGATCGTGCCAGCTGTAGTGGCGCTGGCGGCCATCGTCCTCCATGAATTCAACCGGCCATGGTATGGCCGTGGTTGAGAGGGCCATGCCCTTTACCGAACCCAGGCGCGCTGCGGATCGCTTGCAGTACATAGCTCCGCGCCCGCGCCACGGCCGCTTCGACGTTCAGCCCCTGGGCCAGACCGCATGCCAAGGCCGAGGCCAGGGTGCACCCGGTGCCGTGGGTATGGCGGCTTTCGATGCGGGTCGCGACAAAACGGCTGACCCCGGCTACGGTCAACAACAGGTCAACGACCTCATCACCGGGTAAATGGCCGCCTTTCATCAAGACGGCATAGGGCCCTAGTGCAAGCAGCTTGCGCCCTGCCGTGGCCATGGCCTCTTCGTCCGCGATGGTCATCTCGGCCAATATTTCCGCCTCCGGCACATTTGGCGTCAGTACCGTGGCCCGCGGGATAAGGCCTTGGCGCAAAACCGCGCGGGCATCCTCGTTCAGTAGCGAGGCGCCGCCCTTCGCGACCATTACGGGATCAACCACCAGAGGCACCTTGGGCGCCACCCGTGACAGAGTGGCCACAACTGCTTCCAGAACGTCGGTGCTGTGCAGCATTCCGGTTTTAATGGCATCGGCGCCGATATCCTCCAGCACCACTTCAATCTGCTGGGCTACGAAGGCGGGAGGCACTTCCAGGACGCCATGAACGCCATTGGTATTCTGCGCGGTAAGGGCGGTGATTGCCGTAGCGGCATAGCCGCCCAGGGCGGTGACGGTCTTGATATCGGCCTGGATGCCGGCGCCGCCGCCCGAATCGGATCCGGCTATGATCAGCACTCTACCTTGCATCAGGTTGCCGCCGCTGCCGTCTCGATCAGATCAATTAGTTCGTCAACCACCGAATGCATCAGGTCGCGATCATCGCCTTCGGCCATGATACGGATCAGCGGTTCGGTCCCCGAGGGCCGGATCAACAGTCGCCCCTCGTTGCCGAGGCGGCTGCGCTGGTGTTGGATCGCATCGTTGATCTGGGGCGTGTCCAAGGGGGAGACGCCATTGTAGCGGACGTTTTTCAGCAATTGCGGTACCGCCTCGAAGCGGCGGCAAACCTCGCTTACGGGCCGTTTCTCGGCAACCACCAGGGCCAGAATTTGCAAGGCTGCGATCAACCCGTCACCGGTGGTGCTAAAATCCGACATGACGATATGGCCGGATTGTTCGCCGCCCAGGTTGAAACCGTGCCGGCGCATATGCTCCACCACATAGCGGTCGCCGACCTGCGTCCGAACCATTGCCAGCCCCTTGGCGGAGAGATGGCGTTCCAAACCTAGATTGGACATCACCGTGGCGACGATACCACCGCCCCGCAGGTTGCCGGACTCTGCCCAGGCATCACTGATCGCCGCCATCAACTGATCGCCATCGACAATTCGGCCGTTTTCATCCGCTACGATCAACCGGTCCGCGTCGCCGTCCAGGGCGATGCCAATATCTGCGCCATGGGCGACGACCTGCTCGCACATATAGTCCGTATGAACCGAGCCACAATCCTTGTTGATATTGAAGCCATCGGGGTTGACGGCGATGGGGATCACCTCCGCCTCCAATTCCCACAACACGGTAGGTGCAACTTTGTAGGCGGCGCCATTGGCGCAATCGATAACAATTTTCAAGCCATTCAGCCGGTAACTTGTGGGGAAGGTTGCTTTCGCGGCCTCGATATAACGGCCAGGTGCATCTTCCAGGCGCATGGCGCGGCCAAGATCGGCTGGTTTGGCCAGCAAGGCTGAAATGTCCGACTGCATACGCGCCGCAATTTCGGTCTCTATACGGTCCGACAGTTTGTAGCCGTCCGGGCCAAACAATTTGATGCCATTGTCGGCAAAGTGATTGTGCGAGGCCGAAAGCACGACGCCTAAATCCGCACGCAGGCTGCGGGTCAACATGGCGACCGCGGGTGTCGGCATGGGGCCGACGAGGATGACATCCATGCCTACAGAGGTGAAACCCGCTGTCAGGGCCGGTTCCAACATATAGCCCGACAGCCGGGTATCCTTGCCCACCACGACCCGGTGGCGATGGTCGCCGCGGATAAATTGCAAACCGGCCGCCATGCCGGCCCGCACCGCAATCTCGGCCGTCATGGGCCACGAATTGGCTGTGCCGCGAATGCCGTCCGTGCCGAAAAATTCGCGTTCCATGCGCCCCTCACCTAGCATTTGTTTGCTCAAGCTCTTTATAGCAAAGGGACCGGAATATCGCCAACATCTGGACGGTTTCAGTAACATCATGGACCCGTAGTACAGCCGCACCCTGTTGCGTTGCCCAAAATGCCGCCGCCAACGAGCCTGGCAAGCGGTCTTCAGGCGATGCGGCACCCGTCAAATTGCCAATGAATGATTTCCGCGACGCCCCAATCAGAACTGGACAGCCCAGGGCGTGGAACGACGCCATCCGGCGCAAAAGCTCTGCGCTTTGCGCCGCCTCCTTGGCAAACCCCAGACCCGGATCGATAAGCAATCGGCCCCGGTCGATGCCCGCATCGGTACAGGCCGCCACCCGCGCGGCCAGAGCGTCGAAGACATCCATGACTAGATCGTCATAACGGGTCATGGATCGCATGGTCGCTGGCTCGCCTCGGCTATGCATCAACACCACGGGCACGCTCAACTCAGCCACACAGGCCAGGCTATCGGGATCATGGCGCAACGCGGTGACATCGTTGATCATGCGGGCGCCTGCCTTGACCGCCGCCGCCATCACCGCCGCCCTGCGGGTATCCACGGATAGCACCAAGCCCTCCGCCGTCAAGGCTTCGATGACCGGAATGACGCGGGCCAACTCTTCCGCCACGGGCACGGCAGCAGCACCAGGACGAGTGGATTCGCCACCAATATCCAATATCGCCGCGCCAGCGGATGCCAGAGCCCGGCCATGGGCAATTGCCGCGTTCGGATCCAGACGCCGGCCACCATCATGAAAGCTATCCGGGGTGACATTTATGATGCCCATGATCAGCGGCCAGGGGTGATCGAGGCCGGCAATGTTCGGCCGCGGCGCCTGCAGATTTAGCAGTGATGCCGGTGCCCGCCGTTCCGCGTCCACGATACTCAAGGTTTCCACCGCGCCGCGCCGGCTAACCAATCGGCACTGATTGAAGTAAAGCGGGCCGCCGGCGAAGGGCAAGCCCGCACCGGTTTGGTTCAGAAGTGGCGCGAGACGCAGGCCGCCCGGAAATTCAACACGCTGGGACAGGATCGGCCACCGGGATCATGAGCCGGGTTGTGGCTCGGGCTCCATTCCGCCTGGGCCTTTCGGCTTTTTCGGCGTGGCCGATGGCGGAACCGATGTCGCCGTGGCGGCATCCTCGGGTGAATCGAATTCGTCAGGTCGGTCAATGGTTTCGCCACGCAGCAATTGACGAACCTCGTCGCCGTTCAGCGTCTCATATTCCAACAAGGCCTTGGCGACCGCATGCAGTGTATCTAGATTTTCGGTCAGCACCTTGGTCGCCAGCGCTTCCGCCTCTTCTGCGAAACGACGGATCTCCTCGTCGATAATCTTGGCCGTGGCGTCCGAAATATTTTTCGTCTGGGTAACCGAATGACCGAGGAAAACCTCCTGCTCGTTGCCGGAATAGGCCAGTGGACCCAGCTTTTCGCTCATGCCCCATTGGGTAACCATGCGCCGTGCCCATGAAGTTGCCTGTTGAATATCCTGACCGGCGCCCGTGGTGACATTCTCGGGGCCATAGATCAGGGTTTCCGCCACACGACCGCCAAAGGTCATCGCCAATCTGGCACAGATCTCGCTTTTTTTGTAACCGTACTTGTCGGTTTCGGGCAGGTTCATAGTAACGCCCAGGGCGCGGCCACGAGGGATAATTGTGACCTTATGCAGGGGATCGTTACCTTTCACCAGCAAGCCCACCAGGGCATGTCCACCCTCGTGATATGCGGTGAGTTCCTTTTCTTCATCCGACATCACCATGGAGCGCCGTTCCGCCCCCATCATTACCTTGTCCTTGGCCTCTTCGAATTCCTGCATTGTGACCACGCGCCGGTTCTTGCGGGCCGCCAACAGAGCCGCCTCGTTTACCAGGTTGGCCAGATCGGCACCGGAAAATCCCGGCGTGCCGCGGGCGATGGTGCGTGCGTCCACGTCCGGCGCCAAGGGTACCTTGCGCATATGCACTTTCAGAATTTTGTCCCGGCCAATGATATCAGGGTTCGGCACCACCACCTGGCGGTCAAAACGACCGGGACGCAACAACGCGGGGTCCAGCACGTCGGGTCGGTTGGTGGCGGCAATCAGGATGACGCCCTCGTTGGCCTCAAACCCGTCCATTTCCACCAACAGCTGATTCAAGGTCTGTTCGCGTTCATCGTTACCGCCACCCAGACCGGCGCCGCGATGGCGGCCGACGGCATCAATTTCGTCAATAAATATGATGCAGGGCGCATTCTTCTTTGCCTGTTCGAACATGTCACGCACGCGGGAGGCGCCGACGCCCACGAACATTTCAACAAAGTCGGAACCGGAAATTGTAAAAAAGGGCACGTTCGCCTCGCCGGCGATCGCGCGCGCCAACAAGGTCTTGCCGGTGCCAGGCGGGCCTATCAAAAGCGCACCCTTGGGAATACGGCCACCCAGACGCTGGAATTTCTGAGGATCTTTCAGAAACTCCACAATCTCCTCCAACTCTTCCTTGGCCTCGTCAATGCCAGCCACTTCGTCAAAAGTCACACGGCCCTGGCGTTCGGTCAGCAGCCGGGCCTTGGACTTGCCGAAGCCCATGGCCTTGCCGCCGCCGGACTGCATCTGGCGCATGAAAAAGATCCAGACGCCGATCAGCAGCAGCATGGGGAACCAGTTCAATAAAATCGCAAAAAGCGTTGGCGTACCTTCTTCGTTAGGCGCAGCCGAAATGGTCACCCCGTGTTGGCTCAATTTGCGAACGAGATCCGGATCATTGGGCGCATAGGAATTAAAGGGCGTGCCGCTGGTGTAATGGCCGCTGATCGTGTTGCCTTGAATTGTGACGTCACGGACCTGACCGCCTTCAACCTCGGTGACGAACTGGGAATAGGCCAAATTGGTTGCGGTTCCGCGTGTATTGGGTCCCTTAAACAAATTGAACAACGCCAGAACCAACAGGGCGATGATCACCCATAGGGCGATATTTCGACTAAAATTGCTCACATTGGATCCTTTTCAGCGGCTCTCGATGGGCCCTTACTCATATACCCAGACCAACGGGGATAATCTCATTACACCATTATGGTCCGTTTCCATAAAGATAATGCTAAGGCGCCATCATACAAGCATCATTGCATCGGGTTGCAGAGGACGTGAGGGCGAAAACCACGTTGTAAAACGAATTTTGTGCGGCCAGTTCGGCACCAGATCATTGGGAGCCAGATTCAGATGGGGCACCGCCAGCACCTGATCACCATACCGTAAGGCCGGTAAACCAGGTCGGACGGGAGCTGGTGGCATGTATCGCGCCCGACCGCGAATTTGCCGCCAACCGTCCTGGCCCAATGCGCCGACCGATAACTGCGCCTGCACTTTTCCTGACAAAATCCATTCAAAGCGGTCCCAACGGCCGCTTTTTACCGTGCCCACCTTCACCGCGCCCGGCAGACGGCCGGCTTCGCGGCAAATCAGCAGGCCATCGGGACCGGGCAGAATGCGGCTTCCCGCCAGGGTCCGCCCGCCCGCGAGCTTGTTCTGCATCAGGTCCTGACACAGCCGCCCCACACGGTCGCGGCGGGGACGATGAATGCCGCCTCCGATACAACCTAAAATATCGGCCAGAAGCGGTGCCAACAGGGCTTGGTTCTGCCCCAGGCAGAGCGCCGGATCGAACAGGCAAAAGCCGGCGGGATACAGACGCACGGTTCGGGCCGCCAAATCGGCCAAGGCGCCGCGCAGTTGCCGGCGTACGGTGGCGGCCTCACCGGCAAGTTCGAGCAGCTGCGCCGTGTTGCTCGTACGGCTGCTGCCCTTGGCAAGAAAGCGCCGGACCCGAACCCTGGCAAAGCGCTCTTCCTGGTTCGAAGGATCTTCCAGCCATGGCTGCCCGCGGGCCTCCAGGATTGCCGTTAGAACGGTCCTGCTCTGTCCCAGCAAGGGGCGCAGCAGGCGCACGTGGGGCAAGGCACGGACAACCGGCATGCCCGCCAGCCCCTCAATGCCGCTGCCGTGCTGTAAACGCAGCAGCAGGGTTTCCGCCTGATCGTCTCGGTGATGAGCCGTCAATAGATGCAAGACGCCCTGTCGGCGGCACCATTGCCCCAGCAGGTCATAACGGGCTTTGCGGGCCGCAGCCTGAATGCCGCTGTCTGGCTTTGCCCCGCGCCAGCGCAACGTTCGATGGGCAATGCCGTGTTCCAACAACCAGGCACGTACCTGGCGGGCTTCGGTCACCGCCGCTTGCCGCAGGCCATGATCGACAGTCAGGGCGGTGATGGCGCCGCCCTGTTGCCTAGCCCAGGCATGGGCCAACAAGGCCAAAGCCATGCTGTCGGCACCGCCCGACACGGCGACTGCAAGGTCCGGCGCCTTTTCGAACGGCCCTAGCGGCCGCATCATAGCTGCGAATTGATGATTGCTGATGGCCGACATGGTTGGCTGAACCCTCGGAGCAGGCGGGTGGTCTGGCCACTCGACGAAAAAGGAAAAATTTTCTAGCCGCAGCTCCCTGCCGTCATTTCCTGCTGTAACCGCCTGCGCACCTGGGGCCGCAAGTTGGTGAAGAGTTTCGACATTTCCAAAAATGTAGCGCAGGCTTCTTCCTTTTGCCCCATTTTACCCAAAGTGATGCCAAGCTTCAGCATGGTATCCGGTGCCTTGTTGCTCTTTGGATAACGCTGCATGCCGGTCAGAAAAGTCTGTGCGGCTTCGGTCAGTTTATTTTGCGTGTAATAGGTTTCACCCAGCCAGTATTGTGCGTTGCTGGCCAGGGCATTATCGGGATGTTGGGCAAGAAACTCCTTAAAGGCCGACTCCGCCTCACCCAGGCGCACGTTCAACAGCTGGGCATAGGCATAGTTATAGCGTTCGGCGATCGTGCCTTCGGGCAGGACCGTCGGTGGTGCCAGCGGCGGCGCCTGGGCCGGGGCACTGTTTTCTTTCGCCTTGCCCGTGGTGCCGCCCGATACCGTAGTCGGACCCGAGGGCGCCGTTGATTGCGGGCCATGGGTCTGCCGACGTTCGATCTCGGTCAAACGGAAATCCACATCCTTAATCAGGCCATCCAGCCGCTGCGTCATGGTTTGGATGCCATGGCGTACTTCTTCCAGTTGTCCGGTCAGGCGGCGCATTTCCGTTTCCAGATTGCTCATGCGGATTTCCGCATTTGCCAATTGACCGGAAGTTGGTGTGGCCGCGGTGCCTGTCGTGGCGCCCTGTTCCGGATTTCCGCGTCGCTCACCGCGGTAATAATCCTTCTCCAGCGTGCGGAGATCACGCTGCAACCGTTCAATCCGTTGGGTCAAGGTTTGTATATCGGCGCTTTGCGCCGGCGCCGGCTTCGGCATGGCCAGCAGAGCCGCAAGCAACAGAGCCAACCCGACAGGCGCCAGCCAGGCGAAGGACTGACTGCAAATGAGAGCCTGGCGAACGCGTTGCATTGATCCATACTCCGGCCGTCCATGCCGACATACAGGATTGTATGCTCGGGGATGAGTACCATACCGGCTTTTAGCGTCGGAATGTGGCAAAATTATAACCATCGGTGGAACCTATCGGTCCGCTTTGCCACGACAAAAAAATCCGGACCGTCCCGATCACCATGCTGGTTTGAATGGCGCGGTCCGGGAAGCCTTTTAACATCCCTGAATGAGTAGGCGTACTGCGAGCGCTAATTGACCAGCAGCATATCGCGCCGGTTTTGTGCCCAGCAGGCTTCATTGCTGCTAACACAGAGCGGCCGTTCCTTGCCGTAGGAAATCGTTGCGATACGATCGGCATTGATGCCCAGGGCGATCAGGTATTTGCGCGCCGAATCCGCGCGCCGTTCGCCTAGGCCAAGGTTATACTCCCGCGTGCCCCGCTCATCGGCATGACCTTCGATGGTAACCGTCACTGCCGGATATTGCTGTAACCAGTCAGCCCAGCGTTCAACGATCCGCCGGTCTCCGGTGCGTAAATTGGATTTGTCGTAGTCAAATTGAATTTGACCGCCAACGTTGAGCACCAGATCCTCCTGTGAACCGGGGATCACCTTGCTCTCCATCGCGGCTTTGGGTTCGGCCTTGGTCATCGCTGTTGTTGATTGTTTGGCGCTTCCCGTGCCCGATGCATCGGCTTTTTCCTCAACCGGTGTTTCACATGCCGCGACCAACAGCATGGTCGCCGCTAGACACGCCGCCTTTAACGCAAATTTCTTAAAGACCATTAGAGACCACTCCTCATTCCCTTATTTCGGCGTTCAGATATTCCGGTGTTCACGGCAAGTTTCGCCAATTATTACCGCCAACATTGTCTTGTTTTTCTAATATAATAACGCTTCGAAAGCAGTACAGGTATTTGCATACAACCTGCAACCGTCAAAATTTCAATCAACGACGCTGGAGCCAGACATACATGGGCAGCATTAGTTTAACAACAGGCTAACAGCAAAGAATTCCACATCATAATCCAACCTATCATATTGTCCGGCGAGGCCAAAAAACTAAACGTATTGTGTATTCCAACGATGTAGTCCCCAGATAAACTCCAGAGTTGACATTAACCATGATCCATTAACGATTCAAGGGGCTTAGAGGCGACCAAGCTGGGTCCGATGCATCGATCGGGGTGATCATTTCGCGTTCATTGTACCCTGTTAGGTCAACCGACCACAGGCGAGTGCGTCCAGAGTCCTTGCCATTGCGCGCCGGTTTTTGGCGGAAAAACATCAAAACTCGGCCATTCGGGGCCCAGGTCGGGCCTTCGTCCAGGAAACTTTCAGAAAGCAGTCTCTCGCCGCTGCCGTCGGATCGCATCACTCCGATGAAAAATTTTCCCTGGTGCATTTTAGTGAACGCGATCAAATCACCGCGCGGGGACCAGACTGGCGTAGCATAACGTCCGTCGCCGAAAGAGATGCGTTTTACCTCTGCGCTGTCCGCCTTCATCAGGTAAAGTTGCTGGCTACCACCACGGTCCGAATTGAAAACCACGTATTTACCGTCCGGCGAGTAGCAGGGCGAAGTATCGATCGCGGGGCCATGGGTCAATTGACTGATCACCCGCGTGCGTAGATCCATGGCAAAGATATTGGATTTGCCGCTCTGCGCCATGCTCATAATCACCCGGTTGCCGTCGGGCGAGAAGCGCGGCGCATAGGTCATTCCCGGAAACTCGCCCAAGATCTCCTGCCGCCCAGTGTCAATGTTGTAGAGATAGACCCGCGGCATGTCGCGGTAATAGGACAGGTAAGTAATTTCCTGGCGCGAGGGAGAAAACCGGGGGGTCAGCACGAGGTAGCTGCCATCGGTCAAAAACCGGTGGCCATCGCCGTCTTGATCCATTATGGCAAGGCGTTTGATGCGTCGATCCCGGGATCCGGTTTCCGCCACATAAACCACCCGCGTATCGAAATAACCCTCTTCGCCGGTTAGACGTTTATAAATAGCATCGGAAATGACATG
This sequence comes from Pseudomonadota bacterium, assembly GCA_027623205.1. Lineage (GTDB taxonomy): Bacteria > Pseudomonadota > Alphaproteobacteria. The sequence goes on from JAQBYC010000003.1 coordinate 39,896, forward strand.
GGCGATGCGCCGCCAGTTGCCCGGCGTACTGAAATACACCAGACCGGTCATCTGACTGCCTGACAGCACGTCCCAAAGGCGAAACTCCACCCGCAACCGGCCATCGTTTTCCACCGCCACCTTGCCCGAAACCAGGGCTTGGGCGTTTAAAACCCGCCAATCGGCGAACCGGGGTCGGGCCTGCAACGATTCCGGGTTTTGAATGAAGGATTTCGGGTCCAGGGGCCGAAACAGGCCCGATCTGTCCAAATTGGCGGTGATGACCTGCGCCATGCGTTTGCCCTGGTCCGCGACAGCCGCGCCGGCGCCGTAGAAGTCAGGGATCGCCACCGGCATGGGGTCCACATTTCCTTGGGTAATATCGATTTCCAATGCTGCACGGGCCGACCGCGGCGCCAGTGCCCAGCATGGCAGGATCAAAAGCAGACCAATGGTGAAAATCTGTCTGGTTGTAGGGATGCTCCACATGGCTATTTGCTTCCTAGTTGCTTTACCACCTCAACCGCCCAGCATTTCGCGGGGATTGAAGGTCAAGGTTATCTCGCGCCAGTTCGAATATTTTTCTGCTGGCAGGTTTCTCAGCGGCTGGCATTTCAATACGGCGCGCCGGGCGCTCTCCGCCGCCGTTCGATAGAAGGGATCGCCGGACTGATTGCTGCCCACGATTTCGGGTGCCTTGGACAATGAGCCGTCCGTATTCAAGAAGATCTTGATGCGGACGACCAGATTCTCTGCGTCCCGGGCACCGGCTGGAATAGACCAGCATTTCTCGATCTGATGGCGGATGGCGTCGACCTCGCTCATGGTCATGGGCTGCGCCCGAGCTACCGGTTCGGGAGCACGCGCCTTGCTTGGCGGCGGTTTGGCCGCCTTGGATTTGGCGGCCTGATCCCGCGGCTCGGCCGGTTGCTCCTTTTGGTCTTTGTCCAGCAATGCGGCAATGCGGTCGGCGCTGAATTGCCGGCGCGCGCGTTTCGGCCTGGCGCGCGGGCGAGGCAAAGTACGGAACGCCTCCGGCGGCTCCGCCGAGGCCAGCTTGAGGGGTATAGTGGGTTTTTCGACAGGCCTTTTTGTAAATTTTGGCTCGGGTAGCGGTACCGTCGTTTCTTTGGGTTTCACGGGTTCCGGCAGCGGCGGCGGCGGCGGTGCTTCCACCTTCTTGGCGGGTTCCGGCGGCAGCGCCTTTTCCACGGGGGGCTCCGGTTTCGGCTGTTCGGCGGCTTTTAATTCCGGTGCCGCCGGCGGCGGTTTCTCGGCTTTTGGCTCGGGCGGCTTTTGGGTGACCGTTCGTTCCGCCACGGTTACCAGTTCGACAATAATTGGCTGTTCCATCACCTGGGGCGGGGTCAATAGATCGGGCAGACCAAAGAAGGCCGCCGCAACCACCGCCGCATGCAGTAAGGTCGATATGGCTATCCCATTGCGCAATGCCTGGCACCAATACCTATTTCGCCCCAGGGGCGTACTTGCGGGCTATTGTGCCCTGCGGGACTTCGGTGACCAACGCCACCTTGTTGAACCCTGCCGAATTGAGGCTGCCCATAACCGCCATCACCGCGCCGTAATCGACCAAGCGGTCACCCCGCACGAAGATCCGGCGCGCGGTCTGATTTTCCGCAATTGCCAGCAGCCGGGCCACCAATTCCGCCAGCTTCACTGGCGTCTCCTGCAAGAAAATCTCGCCCTTGGCGTTGATCGAGACAGTCAACGGTTCCTCATTACCCTCCAGGTTGGCCGCCGAGGTCTTGGGCAGGTCGATGGGCACGCCCACGGTCAGTAGTGGAGCGGTGACCATGAAGACGATCAACAACACCAACATCACGTCTACGAATGGTGTTACATTAATTTCCGACATGGCGCCGTAGCGACCGGGCCGGCGGCCCGATCGCGATGAACTTTGGACGGATCCGGCCATTGGCGCTACTCCCGCCCTTCATCTAGCTGCCGGGACAGAATGGCCGAGAATTCGCCCACGAAACCCTCCAGGCGGATGGTGTAACGTCCCAGATCAGTGGAAAACTTGTTGTATGCGACCACCGCCGGGATTGCTGCGATCAGTCCCAGGGCGGTCGCGAACAGGGCCTCGGCGATGCCGGGGGCGACCACCGCCAGATTGGTGTTCTTGGTCTGGGCAATCGCCTGAAAGGAATTCATGATGCCCCAGACCGTGCCGAACAGGCCAATGAAGGTCGCCGTGGAGCCAACCGTGGCGAGGAAGCCCATATAGCGCTCCAGCCGCTCGATCTCGCGGGTCAGGGTGATATGCATGACCTGCACGATGCGGTCCTTGATCCCGGCCCGCAGAAAATCTTCGTCGGCCAGTCCTTTTGAAGTAGACCGCCGCCATTCCCGCATGGCCGACACGAACAAAATTTCCATCGGGTGATCCGCGCGCGTACCAATCCGGTCGAACAGCTCTTCCAGGCTGCCCCCTGACCAGAAGGAATCCTCGAACTCGTCCGCCTGGGCGCGGAGGCGGCGAAAGCGGATGCCTTTTTCGAAAATGATTGCCCAACACCAGAATGAGGCCAGAACCAGGGTCAGCATGACCCCCTTGACGACAACATCCGCCTTCGTAAACAGGGCCCAAAGAGAAAAGTCGACCGCGGCAACGGAACCGGCCAGGGTCACGGCGTCAACTGCTTGATTATCCATTCATCTGCTTTCTAATCTCGGCGAACAATATCTGATAACGCGGCACGCACCGCCGCCGGCAGGCGTCGGGGCCGGCCTGTGGGGCCGATACAGGCAAGCCGCACCTTGGCGCGCACCAGAGCCTCTTCGCCGCGGTGGATGTCCTGATCCATATCCATGCTGGCCCCGCCTAAGTTTTTAATTTGGGTCCGCACCTGGATCTTGTCATCCAGGCGGGCGGGTTGCAGATAGTCGATCTCGCAGCGCCGTACAGGAAAGACGATGCCCTCGCTGTACAGTAGCGCCGCCTGGTCGATCCCGGCCGCGCGCACCAGATCGCTGCGCGCGCGCTCCAGGAAACGCAGGTAATTGGCGTAATAGACGATCCCGGCCGCATCGGTGTCTTCCCAATAGACCTGGACCGGAAATCGGTGTGGTTCAGGCATCGTCCGCCCCGCTTCGGTGTCGTTACCCATAATCTTCGCCATTATTTCCGGCAGAAGCCAAAGGCAACAATTCGATCTGCGTCTGGTTCGGTTCGGGCATCGTCAGGCCCAAGTGTTCGTAGCCGAACCGAGTTAGGACCCGGCCCCGCGGGGTGCGTTGCAATAAAGCCTGTTGAATCAGGTAAGGTTCGATAATGTCTTCGATCGCATCGCGTTGCTCGGACAGCGACGCGGCCATGGTTTCCACGCCGACCGGGCCGCCTTCAAAATCCCGGGCGATACAGTTGAGATAGCGACGATCCATGGCGTCCAGGCCGCGCTGATCGACTTCCAGGCGGTTCAGCGCAGCATCCGCTTTCACGGCATCGATCCGGTCAGCGCCGGCCACGGTGGCAAAATCCCGTACCCGGCGCAACAGCCGCACGGCGACGCGCGGCGTGCCGCGCGAACGCTTGGCGATCTCCAAAGCGCCATCTTTCGTCAGGTTCAAGTCCAACAAACCGGCGGCACGGGTGACGATCTGTTCCAGTTCCGCCACCTCGTAAAATTGCAGGCGGATGGGAATGCCAAAGCGTTCTCGCAGGGGATTGGTGATCAAGCCAGAGCGGGTTGTCGCACCGATCAGGGTAAAGGGCGGTAAATCTATCCGCACGGTGCGGGCCGCCGGCCCTTCGCCGATCACCAGATCCAATTGAAAATCCTCCATTGCCGGGTAGAGCACTTCCTCGACCACCGGGCTCAAACGATGGATCTCGTCAATAAACAGCACATCATGGGCTTCCAGATGGGTCAGGATGGCGGCCAGATCGCCCGCCTTGGCAATGACCGGGCCAGAGGTCGCGCGGAAAGACACACCCAGTTCTCGGGCAACAATCTGGGCCAGGGTGGTCTTGCCCAATCCGGGCGGACCATGAAACAGCACATGGTCCAGGGCCTCGCCGCGCTGCCGGGCCGCCTCTATGTATATGCGCAGGTTTTCTTTTTCCGCGCGCTGGCCGACAAATTCGTCCAGACCCTGCGGGCGCAGCCCCACATCGGGACCGTCTTCGCGTGTTGATTGGCCCGCAACAAGGCGTTCGGCTGTATCTGCATCGCTCATGGTCTCGCCCATCGTATCGCTCATGGCGCCAAATGCCTCAGACTATCGCGGATCAGCGTTTGCAACTCCGCCCCCTCGCCCAGTCCCGCCGCAGCCGTTTGCACCGCGCGATGGGCCTCGGCCGGGCGATAGCCCAGATTGACAAGTGCCGATATGGCATCGACCGCAGGTCCCTGGCTGGCGGCTCCAGGCGCCGCAAAAGATAACGCTGCGCCAGGACCCAGGGCCAGATTGCCCACTTTGTCTTTCAGTTCCGTTACGATACGGCCGCCTAATTTCGCCCCGACACCGGGCCCGCGGGTCAGCATCGCCTTGTCCTGGGCCAAAACGGCCTGGGTCAATTCACTTGGCGCCAGGGCGGACAAAATGCCCAACGCGACCTTCGCGCCCACGCCCTGAACCCCCAACAGCAGCTTGAACCAATCCCGCTCGTCGCTCCCCGCGAAGCCATAAAGATGGATATGGTCCTCGCGCACGTGGGTTTCGATCAACAACGACACCACCGCGCCCGGCGGGCCAAGATTGGCAAGGGTGCGACCGGAACAAAAAACCAAATAACCAACTCCGCCCACGTCAATGACGCAGCTATTGTCGCTGCTTTCATCAAGGCGGCCGGACAATTTGGCGATCATGGTCCCATGCTCCGCCTCAGCCTGGTGTTGTTCCCAGCCGTTTTCATTTCCGCGCTGACGTCCGCCGCCGCGATGATTTGCCGGTTGCGCCGCAAATGAGCATGACAGATGGCCACAGCCAAAGCATCGGCTGCATCACCACTTACCGGGCCGGCGTTGGGCAACAGCGTGGTCACCATCATGGCTACTTGGGCCTTTTGCGCGTGACCCGTGCCGACCACGGATTTTTTGATCAGGTTGGGGGAATATTCCGCCACCGGAATACCGGCCATGGCCGGGGCCAATAGCAAAACCCCACGGGCCTGACCTAGCTTCAGGGTCGAGGAAGGGTTCTTATTGACGAAGGTTTCCTCCACCGCCGCTTCCACCGGCTGCCATTGCACAAGCAAATCGCCCAGGGCCAGATACAATTGACGCAAGCGCTCGGCCAAGGGCAGGTTCGGGTCCGAGACAATGACCCCATGGCCCAGATGGCTCAACCGGCTGCCTGCCATCGCCAGCACACCCCATCCGGTGCGTTGCAGGCCGGGGTCTATACCAATCAGGCGCATGCGGGGGTCACCTAGCTATCAAGCTTTTGCAGTATTGCGTCGGATACTTCGAAATTTGCCGAGACCTGCTGCACATCGTCGCTATCGTCAAGGGCCTCCAACAACTTGAACAGGGCCAATGCACCTTTCTCATCCAGGGGTATGGTGATTTGCGGGCGCCAATTCAGGCGGGCTGCCTTGGGGTCGCCAAATCGATCTTCCAGGGTCTTGGCGACCTCGTGCAGATCTTCCAGGGCGCATATGATGTCGTGGCCGTCTTCATGACTTTCCACATCGTTGGCCCCGGCCTCAACCGCCGCCTCGAACATGGCATCGTTATCGGCCACCTCCGCCCCGTATTCGATCATTCCGACCCGGTCGAACTGGTAGGCAACGCTGCCTGTTTCACCCAGATTACCGCCGAATTTACTGAAGGCGGCGCGCACTTCCGAGGCGGTGCGGTTGCGGTTGTCGGTCAATGCCTCGACAATCAGACAAACTCCGCCCGGACCGAAGCCTTCGTAACGGATCTCTTCATAATTGTCGCCTTCACCTGACTGGCTGGCCCGCTTAACCGCGCGGTCAACATTATCCTTGGGCATGTTCGCGGCCCGCGCCGCCTGGATCGCGGAACGCAGGCGCGGGTTCATCTCCGGATCCGGCAGGCCGGTGCGGGCGGCCACGGTAATCTCGCGGATCAGCCGGGTAAAAATTTTTGACCGTTTGGCGTCCTGGGCACCTTTGCGGTGCATAATATTTTTGAATTGTGAATGGCCTGCCATGCTCTTCCGATCACCCTATCTATGCGTGCCACTCGCCTTGGACGCCCCCAGCGCATCTCAAGGCGCAACAACCATTCCAATATTTACCAGATATTGTGGTCACGCGCAGCACATACCCATAAAAGCCCAATATGGCAACAATGGGGCGACACGCCGACAACGACTAAATAGGCTGCAATACGTAAGATATTTTTAAGAGTGTGCGGGCAGAATGGTGAGACGCAATTTTGCGTTCGAGCGAATGGAATTTCATTTTGTCCACACCTGAAGCAATAGACCGCCTTGCACTGCCAACCAGCGGTGATCGGAAGGAGATGGCTGCCGCCACGGCAAAAGCCGGCATCTTCGCGCTTGATGTCGCCTTGTCAATCATCGAGGCACCCACCAATGATATCACCGCGGCACGGCGGTTGCACTATGTCGCCGCGCGTTGCAACGATTTGACCGAACAGCTGACCCAGCAGGCCAGAGAGGCCTAAGCGCGAAATTCTAACGCGTCCTACCCTATTTTGGGCCAGGCCGGGGTTAGACGGCCGCCTTGGCGCAAGGGTGCGAGATAGGTGGCCAAACCCGTTTTGTCATCGGTTTCCAGATAGATTCCACATGCCGTCGCCTCGCCGCTTGCCGGGGCAAACCGTGCGCCCGGCATTTTTCGGGTGAAACGGCGGACAGGTTCCGCTTTTTCCATGCCGATTACCGAATCGTAGTCGCCACACATCCCCACATCGCTCATATATGCAGTGCCGCCAGGCAATATCTGGCCGTCCGCCGTGGGCACATGGGTGTGTGTGCCGAATACGCAGCTGACCCGGCCATCAAGGTAATGCCCAATGGCCATCTTTTCCGAGGTGGCCTCGGCATGCATGTCGACGAAAATCGCATTCACGCTGCCGCCCAGGGTATGGGCTTTCAGCGCCTCGGTGGCGGCGGCAAAAGGGTCGTCCAGGGGGTCCATAAAAATTCGCCCCATTACCTGTGCGATCAGAATACGGCGGCCGCCCGGCACCTCAAAAACACCCGCCCCTCGCCCGGGCGTGCCGGGCGGCAGGTTAAGGGGCCGCAGCAGCCGCTTTTCGCCATCAATATGGGGAATGATCTCGCGGGCGTCCCAGGCATGGTTGCCGAGTACGATGACATCCGCGCCCGCTTCATAGAGTTGATCGCAGATTTTCGGCGTGATGCCAAAGCCATTGGCCGCATTTTCACCATTGACGACAACGAAATCCAGGTCCAGGTCCAGGCGCCATTGCGCCAGATTCTTGACGACCGCATTCCGCCCAGCGCGGCCAACCACATCCCCAAGATAAAGCAGTTTCACTCTGTTACCCCTTACTGTACCCGTCAATGCCTTCGTTAACGCTGTCGCGCTGATTAATACTGCCCTGAACGTTGGTGCGGGAACCGTTGTGCGCCACGCTCAGTGACCAGCCAATCCAACGCTTCGTCGTGATCATCATAAGGCAGCGCGGCCATGGTCTGGGCTGCAAATCCCAACCCAACCGCCAATAACCCGGGCACCGATTGGCGCAAAGCTCGCAACGTGCGGTCATAGTAGCCGCCACCATAGCCCAGACGAAAGCCTTGCGCATTGTAGGCCAGGAACGGCGTGGTCACGACATTCGGGGTCACCTCCGCCGCGCCCTCCAGTGGTTCCAGGACGCCGAAGGAACTCTTTGTCATTGAATCCCCCGGCTGCCAGATGCGAAAACCAAGAGCCTGTCCGGCGCCGGTCACGACAGGTAAGGCGACCCGATGTCCGGTCTGGAACAAGGCGTGCAGCAGAGGCCGGCTGTCGAATTCATCCCCCAGAGGCCAATAGGCAGCGACGATGGATCCAGGTGAAAGTGCAATTGTATTCAAAAAATACTCCGCCGCCTTGGCACCTGCCCTGTCCCGTACCGTCACAGGAACCGCCGCGCGCCGAGCCCGGGCCCGGCGCCGTGCGGCTGCCTTCAGTGCGTAACCAGGCCGTGCGCCCGCATTGTTTCCATCGCCGGTGATCATCGGCTTCTTCACAAATAAAGTCTAACATGTAGGGCTTGAATATAGCGTCGAACGGGACCGCCAGAGCCGTCGAAATACCTTGCTCCGCTGTGGCCTGCTTACGCAGGTGGGCGCCGCTATGACAAGACCACGATCTCACCAGAGGCAGCTCCCTTACTAACGGTATTGGCCCAGGGAACCGTTTTTCGTCGCACCCGGCAGAACCCGCCCGACAACCCTATTTAAGCACTCTCCAGCCGCGCGGCAATGTCTTCGATGCGTTCGGTCAATTTTTCCAGGTCCACTGGCGTTACAACGGTGTCAGCCGCGCCGCCTTTCAGTTCGTCCAGTTCCCGGCTGGCTTCCGCGAGTTCGTCGGCTACCAACAGCGAGGCCATCAGTAACAAGCGCGCCTCTCCTACCTGGCCGACGCTTTGCACCAGCCCCTCCACTTGGCGATTGACGTAGTCAGCCAGAAAAATCAGATGCTTTTCCTCGCCATCCTCGCAGGCGATCAGATAGTCACGACCGTTGATCTGAATATTGATTTGGGCCATCTCACTCGTCCAACAGCGCGTGTACGCTGGCAATCGCTTGATCCAGGCGCGTTGATACCGCATCCATCGTGCTTTGCAATGCGGCGCCCTCGGCCCTGACGTCCGCCAGTTCTTGGGCCAGACGGTCGCGCTCCGCGCGCAAGGCGGTCAGTTCCGAATTGAGTCTGTCCAAATCCTGCCGCAGCCGCTCAACATCCGCTGTCGCCGCTCTTGAGTCCGCCGCGCCGGATTCGATCACCTGGCCCAGGGCTGTTTCCAGCCGGTGAACGGCCGTTTCCAATCGCTCTTTCGCGCCACTATCATCGGCCATTGTGATCTCCGCACCGCTTCCATAATGACTTGCAAATCTGGTTCAGGGATTTGATGTCCGCATGGAACATATGCACCCAGCCCGCCACGCATACGCTAGACTTACAAATCGGCCACATTAGGTTATTTGGGCGCAGGGTAAGGCGGGGTTTGCCTCTCCGTCAACCGGATCGCATAACAGCGGCTAAAATGGCACTCAAAAGTTGGTTATTCGCAGTTGACCTTGCAAGGCGAACGACTATGTTGACCAGCATTGCGGGGCTCAACCAATTTGTCCCGGCGTGCCCGTCCACCAGGGTTGTTCATCCGGTTATCAGATGCAAAATCTCGCTGTTGTTGACCGTCTGCAACCGCAATTCCGAGACTCCATATGACACCCAAGGATATCAAGGTAGCGCCTGCCGCAGCCGCGCACGGCGAGATGGCGAATGCCATTCGTTTCCTGGCTGCAGATGCGGTCCAGGCGGCCAATTCCGGGCACCCGGGCATGCCCATGGGCGCCGCCGACATGGCCACGGTTCTATTTTCGGGCTTTTTGAAGTTCGATCCGGACAAGCCCCATTGGCCGGATCGGGACCGCTTTGTCCTATCGGCCGGACATGGATCAATGCTGTTATATAGCCTGTTATATTTGACCGGTTACCGCGATATGGATCTGGACCAGATTCGCAATTTCCGGCAACTAGGCAGCCGCACCGCCGGTCATCCGGAGTTTGGTGCCGCAGCCGGCATCGAAACCACCACCGGTCCCCTGGGTCAGGGTCTGGCGACCGCCGTCGGCATGGCCTTGGCCGAGCGCATGCTGGCCAGCCGTTTTGGCGGCGGCCTGGTGGATCATTTCACCTATGTCCTGGCAGGCGATGGCTGCCTGATGGAAGGGATCAGCCACGAGGCTGCGTCGTTCGCTGGGCATCTGCGTTTGCGCAAGCTGATCGTGCTGTTCGATGACAATGAAATCACTATCGATGGGGCTGCTGGCCTAAGCGTCGGCGATGATCAATGCGCCCGCTTCGCGGCGTACGGCTGGGATGTGACCCGTGTCGACGGCCATGACCCGGAAGCCTTGGAAAAGACAATTGCGGCGGCGAGGCAAAGCGACCGGCCGTCGTTGATCGCGGCGCGCACCCAAATTGGCCGTGGTGCGCCAAGCAAGGCGGGCACCTCCGGCGCCCATGGTTCGCCACTGGGGGAGGAAGAGATCGCCGGCACCCGGAAGCAGATGAACTGGCCGCACCCCCCCTTCGAGGTCCCGGACAATGTCGTGTCTGCATGGCGCGCGGTTGGTGCACGCGGGGCGACGGTTTCGGCGGATTGGGCGAATCGCTTGGATGCCTTGGCGCAAGATGACCGGGCCGCGTTTGAGCGGGCTTTGGCGGGAGATTTACCGGCTGGCATTATTGCGGCAATGGCCGATTACCGCCGGCAACTGGCGGACGACAAACCTGTGCTGGCGACCAGGGCCGCGTCTGGCAACGCCCTGGAAGTGATCAACAAGGTGGTGGCGGAAACGGTGGGCGGCTCCGCCGATCTGACCGGTTCCAACAACACTTTGACGGCGGATTTGGGCTTTGTCACGGCCGATGATTTCTCCGGTCGCTATATCCATTACGGCGTACGCGAACATGCCATGGCGGCAGCCATGAACGGTCTGGCCCTGCACGGCGGCTTTATTCCCTATGGCGGCACGTTCCTGGTGTTCTCCGATTATTGCCGGGGCGCCATGCGTATATCGGCCCTGGCGGGCTGCCGGGTCGTCTATGTCCTGACCCATGATTCCATCGGCCTTGGCGAGGATGGGCCGACCCATCAACCGGTGGAACATCTGGCGGCCTTGCGGGCCATGCCCAATCTGTATGTCTTCCGCCCGGCCGACGCCATGGAAACGGCGGAATGCTGGGAACTGGCGCTGGCGGCCAAGGGAACCCCCTCGGCCATGGTGCTGAGCCGGCAAGGCTTGCCGGCCGTGCGGCTGGACTACAGCGACGAAAACGCCTGCGCTCGTGGCGCCTATGAACTGATAGCCGCCGACGGCGAGGCGGCCGTCACTTTGATGGCGACGGGCTCGGAAGTCTCCATCGCGGTTGCCGCGCGGAACAATTTGCAAAGCGCCGGCGTTCCGACCCGGGTCGTTTCCATGCCGTGCTGGGAATTGTTCGAGGCACAGGACGATGACTATCGCCGGCAAATCCTGGGGCCGGGCACCGTGCGCATTGGGGTCGAGGCGGCGGTATCAATGGGCTGGGACCGCTATCATGGCCCGCAGGGCGGCTTTGTCGGCATGACCGGGTATGGTGCCTCGGCGCCGGCGAAAGAATTGTACAGACATTTCGGCATCACGGCGGAGGCAGTGGTGGAACTGGCCAAGGCAAAATTGGCGGCTCAGCCTGGCTGAAACAAGTTGATGGAACGCATACGGGGCAACCCATTCTTTTGAGAGGAGATCAATATGGTAGTTCGGGTAGGTATCAATGGCTTTGGGCGCATCGGGCGGCTGGTGTTGCGTGCCATCGCGGAATCTGGACGCAAGGATATTCAGGTGGTTGGGGTCAATGATTTGGGCCCCATTGAAACCAACGCTCATCTGTTGCGCTACGATTCAGTGCATGGCGCCTTCCCCGGGAAGGTGAAAACCACCAAGAGCGGCATGAACCTCGGAAAAAACGCCATCAAGGTCACGGCAGAGCGCGACCCGGCAAATTTGCCGTGGGGCAAGTTGGGCGTGGATGTGGCTATGGAATGCACCGGGATCTTCACCTCAAAGGAGGCCGCCTCGGCTCATCTGACCGCGGGCGCCAAGCGGGTGCTGATTTCGGCGCCCGCTACCGGTGCCGATCTGACCGTGGTCTATGGTGTCAACCACGACAAGCTGCGTAAGTCTCACACGGTGGTCTCGAACGCATCCTGCACCACCAATTGTCTGGCCCCGGTGGCCTTTGTGCTGAACCAGGCGGTGGGCATTGAGCACGGCTTTATGACGACCATCCACGCCTTTACCGGCGATCAGCCTGTGCTGGATACCCTGCATGGCGATCTGCGCCGCGCCCGTTCCGCTGTCATGTCCATGATCCCCACCTCGACCGGTGCGGCCAAGGCCGTTGGCCTGGTGCTGCCCGAATTGGCCGGCAAGCTGGACGGCACCTCGATCCGGGTACCGACGCCGAATGTCTCGGTAGTGGATTTCAAATTCCGCAGCAAGAAGAAGACGACCGTGGAGGCTGTCAATGCGGCCATCGTCAAGGCCGCCAATGGCAAATTGAAGGGTATTCTGGCAACCTCGGACGGTCCGACCGTGTCCATTGATTACAACCACAACCCTGCCTCTTCCACGTTCGATCTGACCCAGACCCAGGTGATCGAGGGCCGCTTCGTGCGCATCCTGTCCTGGTATGACAACGAATGGGGCTTTTCCAACCGGATGAGCGACACCGCCGTCGCTCTGGCCAAGCTCTAAGCGGCGCTGACGCCAACAATTCGTCATGCGGGTCCTTGATGATCTGTCCCCGGGCGGGGCAAGGGTGCTGGTGCGGGTCGATCTGAATGTACCCATGCGGGATGGCCAGGTCGGTGATGCGACCCGGATCGAGCGGGCCGTCCCCACCCTTTCCGAGCTGGCCGGCAAGGGCGCCAGAGTTATCGTGCTGTCCCATTTCGGCCGGCCCAAGGGTCGCGTGGTGCCGGCCTTGTCGCTGGCGCCACTGGCCGGACCTCTGGGCGCGGCCCTGGGCCGCCGGGTCGCCTTCGCAAGCCTGGCCACGGCGCCAGAAGCGGTGGCAAATATGACCGACGGCGATGTCTTGTTGCTTGAAAACCTCCGCTTTGATCCGGGCGAGGAAGCCAACGGATTGGACTTTGCCCAGGCATTGGCGGCGCTGGGCGATTTCTATGTCAACGACGCTTTTTCCTGCGCCCATCGGGCGCATGCCTCGACCACAGGCTTGGCCTATCTGTTGCCGGCGGCTGCGGGCCGGGCCCTGCAGGCCGAACTGGCGGCCCTGCAGGCGGCCCTTGCCAGCCCACGGCGGCCCGTGGCGGCATTGGTTGGCGGGGCCAAGGTTTCCTCCAAACTGGCGGTCCTGGGTCATTTGCTGGACAAGGCCGATCAATTGATCATCGGCGGCGGCATGGCAAATACCTTTTTGTTCGCCAAGGGTCTCGCCATCGGTGCCTCTCTGTGCGAAACCGATCTGGCCCAAACCGCCCGGGAAATCGTGGCCAAGGCCGACAAGGTCGGCTGCGATATTGCCCTGCCGGTGGATGTGGTGCTGGCAAGGGACCTGCGCGCCGGGACCGACAGTATCACGGTGTCCGTGGACCAGGTGCCTGACGGTATGATGATCCTGGATATCGGTCCGGCCAGCGTGAGCGATCTGACCCGGCGTCTGGCTGGATGCCGGACACTGCTATGGAACGGTCCTCTGGGCGCCTTTGAATTCCCACCCTTTGATCGTGGTACAGTCCAGGTGGCCCAAGCCGCCGCGGCGCAAACCCGGACCGGCGATTTGACGTCTGTCGCCGGCGGTGGTGACACCGTAGCGGCCCTGCGCCACGCCGGCGCGGCGGACGATTTCACCTATGTCTCCACCGCCGGTGGCGCCTTCCTGGAATGGCTTGAGGGCAAGGTCCTGCCAGGCATCAAGGCGCTGGAGATCTAGAGCGATTTTCAATCAATTGGATTCGCTTTAGCGATCCAAATAATTGGTTTAATTGCTCTTTTCTTAAGAGTCCCAGCATGTTTAGAAGAAACATGCTCCAGCGTGATTTTCAATTGATTGCAGTCGCGAACGCAACTTTGGTTGGCTGGTTCATTTGCGCCGTTCTGAAGTTTCCGAGCCTATTTGGATCATATGTATTCTGGGGCATAAGCTTCCAAGCGTCTTTGCCTTGGGCTATGACTATGCCATGCGGGCGATCATCTTTCATCATTTGCGTCAGGCCGAATGCGCGCTGGCGGTCTCGGTTGCGTTGCGCCGGCCCGTTAGCCTGCTGACCGCACCGGGGGCGGCGGCCTATGGCGGGCCGGGATTCTATCTGGCAATGGTGGAACTGGCACGGCAGCGCCATCCGGACGCGGAAGTGCGGGCAATCCTGGATTGCGGCGATGATGGCGCCATGGCGCAAATGGCCTTGCACCAGGGCTGGCGCCATCTTGTGTTGGGAGGCAGGGGGACGGTCCGCGAGAAGGTCCGCCAGATCGCCGTCACTTATGGTGCCGATGTCCTGCCACGGGCGCCCAAGGCCCTGGATCCAGGCGCCGATGCCATGGATATCACCAGCCAATGCCGGTCATTCCTCGATCCCCACTAAGTACCGTTGCATGCGCTTCTGGGCTTTGTTATTCAGGTGGCAAGGGTTGTCGGGTAGCAGGACAGGGAAGATCAAAATGACGAAATTGGATATTGTCGCCAATGCGGCGCGCATGGTTGCACCGGGCAAGGGAATACTGGCCGCCGATGAGAGTACGGGAACCATTCAGAAGCGCCTGGATAGTATCGATGTTCCCTGCACCGAGGATAATCGCCGCACCTACCGACAATTGCTGTTCACCACACCAGGTGCGGGCGATTATATTTCCGGCGTTATCCTGTTTGACGAGACCTTGCGGCAATCGGGCACGGATGGCGTGCCATTTACCAAGCTGCTGTGGGACAACGGCGTACTCCCGGGCATCAAGGTCGATGCCGGCGCCAAGGACCTGGCTGGCTCACCTGGCGAAAAGGTGACAGAGGGCCTGGACGGCCTGCGGGAACGCCTGGCTGAATATGTGGAACTGGGCGCCGCATTCACCAAATGGCGGGCGGTGATCGATATAGGCAGCGGCATTCCCAGCCGCGCCTGTCTCGAGGCCAACGCCCACGCCCTGGCCCGCTATGCCGCCCTGTCGCAGGAAGCCGGTCTGGTGCCGATCGTGGAGCCGGAAGTACTGATGGATGGCGATCATGATATCGAACGCTGCCGGGAGGTGACGGAAACCGCGCTGCAATTGACGTTCAGGGAATTGTTCAATCAGAATGTGCTGTTGGAAGGCATGGTGTTGAAACCGAACATGGTGCTGGCGGGCAAGCAATGCAGCCGGCAAAATTCGGTCCAGGAAGTGGCCGAAATGACCGTCAAGGTTCTGCGCCGGCAAGTGCCGGGCGCGGTGCCTGGTATAGCCTTTCTCTCCGGCGGGCAATCGGAAGAAGAGGCCACGGCCCATCTCAATGCCATGAACAAGCCCACGGCAATCGGGGGTCCGCTGCCTTGGGAGTTGAGCTTCTCCTACGGCCGTGCCTTGCAGGCCTCGGCCCTGCGGGCCTGGCGCGGTCAGGCCGACAACATTCCCGCCGCCCAGGCTGCTTTTGCGCATCGCGCCAAGATGAACAGTCTGGCCCGCAGCGGCGGCTATGAAACGACGATGGAACAGGACGCCACCTGATGGCTTCAGGCGCGGATGGTGACGCAGACCGCTGCCGCCTGTATCTGATCACGCCGCCGGCGTTCGAACCGGCGGCTTTTGTGGACGACTTGCGGGCGGCCTTGGATGGCGGTGATGTGGCCTGCCTGCAATTGCGCCTGAAAGGCGTGGAGGACGATGCGGTGCGGCGCGCGGCCGAGGTGCTGATGCCCGTAACCCAGGAATACGGCGCGGCTTTCCTGATCAATGACCGTCCCGATCTGGCGCTGGAATTGCGCGCCGACGGCTGTCATGTCGGTCAGGAAGACACGCCCTACGCGCTGGCGCGCGAGATCCTGGGGGCCGATCATATCGTCGGCGTCACCTGCCATGCCTCCCGCCATTTGGCCATGGAGGCGGCGGAAGCGGGCGCCGATTATGTGGCCTTTGGCGCTTTCTTCGCCACCGGAACCAAGCAGGCCAAGGCTGCCGCGGATGTGGACGTTCTGCGGTGGTGGTCGGGAATTTTCGAGGTGCCCTGCGTCGCCATCGGCGGCATCACGGTGGAAAATTGCCCGCCGCTGGTCGCCGCGGGGGCGGATTTTCTCTCGGTTGTCGCCGGCGTGTGGAATTATCCGGACGGCCCCGGCGCCGCCGTGCGTGCGTTCAACAAAGCCATCGCCGAGGCGGGCCGACAGGCGCCCGTTGACGCATCCGCCGAGGTGCGATGAACGTTCCGATGCAAAGTCAAAAACTGGCTCTTGGCTTGATCGAGGGCGGTTTGACCCTATCGGGTGTCACTGCGGCGGTCACCCCCCTGGCCCTGTGGGTGGCCTGGTCGGAGATGGTGTTCTATTTGGTTCTATCGGTTGGTTGCGGGGCCTTCTTGATCTTTATCGGACTGGCTCGGTTGCGCGGCCTACTGGCGCCCGACCATGCGCCGGGCGCGAAGGTTATAGATTTTGAAAGTCTGCGCCGACGGCGGGTCGATTGGGAACAGTTGCAGGACGAAGACCGCGGGGTCCGGCGCCGCCAGCGCTCCATCAAAGGCGATGCCCAGCGCGAGTTCGGCTATATGGTGCGCATCACCACCTCGCTGATCCTGATCGCCGTGCTGCTGTTCCTGGCCGTCTGGGCGATGATGGAAATCCGCTACGGCTAACCATTTTTGAGATGGCGGCTCCTGCCGGGCCCCTTTACCCTGCCGGTCCTTGGACATTGCGGTTGGGCTTTTCATCCATGTTGATGGCAGTATGACCGCTTGGCATTAACCGCACCTCATTGAAACAGGCGGAGAGCAACATGACGCGCAAGAAACCGGATGAATTACGCAGCCACCGTTGGTTCGGCGTGGATGATATGCGTGCCTTCGGTCACCGCTCCCGCGCCAAACAGATGGGTTACAGTACCGCCGATTTCGCTGGCAAGCCGGTCATCGCTCTCATCAACACTTGGTCCGATCTGAATGCCTGCCATATGCATCTGCGCCAGCGGGCGGAGGAGATCAAGCGCGGGGTGTGGCAGGCCGGTGGCTTTCCCGTCGAACTGCCGGCGATGTCTCTCGCCGAGCCAATCGTCAAGCCGACCACCATGCTGTACCGCAATTTTCTGGCCATGGAGGTGGAGGAATTGTTGCGCAGCCATCCCATTGACGGTGTGGTCCTGATGGGTGGTTGTGACAAGACCACGCCGGCCCTATTGATGGCGGCCACCAGCATGGACCTGCCGGCGATTTTTTTCCCCGCCGGCCCGGCCCTGCGCGGCAACTGGGCCGGCCAAACCCTGGGCACGGGCAGCGATGCCTTTAAGTTCTGGGCCGAACGCCGGGCCGGCCGTCTGGATGCCAAGGATTGGGACGCCATCGAAAGCGGCATTTCCCGCTCGCCGGGCACCTGCATGACCATGGGTACGGCTTCGACCATGACCGCTATTGCCGAGGCCCTGGGCCTGATCCTGCCTGGCGGCAGCTCGATCCCCGCGGCCGACAGCGCGCATGCCCGCCTGGCCTCGGAAAGCGGCCGGCGCATTGTCGAGATGGTCTGGGATGATATCAAGATCACCTCGTTCCTGGACGACCGCGCCTTCCGCAACGCCATGCGCCTGACCATGGCCTATGGCGGATCAACCAATGCCGCCGTGCATATTCTGGCCTTGGCCGGTCGTGCCGGAGTCGATGTGAAACTGGACGATCTGGATGCCATCGCCCGCGAGGTGCCCCTGCTGGCCAACATCCGGCCTTCGGGCAAATATCTGATGGAGGATTTCTATTATGCCGGCGGCATCCGGGCCCTGATGGCGCGCCTTTCGCACCTGTTGGAAGGCGATGCGCCGACGGTCAGCGGCCATACGCTGGCCGAAAATATTGCCGGCGCTGAAGTCTATGATGATGACGTAATCCGGACACTGGCCAATCCGGTGTCGACGCAACAGACCCTGGCGGTACTGCGGGGCAATCTTGCCCCGACCGGCGCCGTGCTGAAGCCCATCGCCGCCGACCCGAAACTGTTGAGCCACACTGGCCCGGCCGTGGTATTCGATGACTACAACGATATGGCGGCCCGGATCGATCAAGATGATCTGGAGGTAACGGCGGACAGCGTCTTGATCCTGCGCAACTCCGGCCCCCAGGGCGGGCCGGGCATGCCGGAGTGGGGCATGCTGCCGATCCCGAAGAAGCTGTTGCGGCAGGGCGTCGATGACATGGTGCGCCTGTCGGATGCGCGTATGAGCGGTACGTCCTATGGCACCTGCGTGTTGCATATTTCGCCGGAGTCTTTTGTTGGCGGCCCCCTGGCACTGGTGCGGACGGGGGATCTGATCAAGCTCGATGTGCCGGCCCGGCGCCTGGATCTGTTGCTCGATGATGCGGAACTGGCGCGGCGGCAGGCGGCCTGGACACCGCCGCCGCCGCGCTATGGCCGTGGTTTCGGCGCCATCTATGCCCAGCATGTCACCCAAGCCGACCAGGGCTGTGATTTCGCCATTCTGCGCGATGGCGAAGCGGTGCCCGAGCCCGAGATTCACTGACATTTCATTGACAGCGCGCCTGATCTAAGCCGCAATGGCGCATGGATCATTTTAGACAATCGGCGCCTCTCGAACGGGCGCGTAAATTGGCTGATGCGGTTACAGCGGCCGCGGCTGAGATCGAGCGGACCCGGCGCATACCCGAACCGCTGTTGACGCAGGTGCACGACGCGCGGTTGTTCCGCATGTTATTGCCCGACGATCTGGGTGGTGACGAAATTCATCCGTGCGATTATCTGCTGACCATGGAGGAACTGGCCCGCCATGACGCTTCGGTCGCCTGGAATATATTCGTAGGCAACTCCGCCGCGCTGATAGCACCTTTCCTGGAACTGGAAACGGCGCAGCAGATTTTTTCCGATCCCCGCACCGTGGTCTCCTGGGGCCCGCCTCATGGCGGCACGGCGGACGCGGTCGAGGGGGGCTATCGGGTCAGTGGCACC
Organism: Pseudomonadota bacterium; assembly: GCA_027623205.1. Classification (GTDB taxonomy): domain Bacteria; phylum Pseudomonadota; class Alphaproteobacteria. Next base: position 58,711 of record JAQBYC010000003.1, read on the forward strand.
TGGGAGTTCGCCTCCGGCTGCCGGCAGGCCAACTGGATGGGTGTTCATTGCCGGGTGCGCGAGGCGGACGGCAGCTTGCGCCTGAACCATGCCGGTCGGCCCACACTGCGTACGCTGTTGTTTGCGATCGACCAGGCCGAACTGCACGATACCTGGGATACCATCGGGCTGCGCGGCACCGCCTCGGACAGCTATAGCGTCAATGATCTGTTTGTCGCCGAGGAATATTCGGGAACCAGGGATGATCAGGCCCTGCGCCGCAAAAGTGGACCGCTGTACGCCTTCCCCCAGCAGGGCCTTTATGCCGTCGGGGTCGCCGGTGTCGCCCTCGGGCTGGCGCGGGCCATGCTGACGGCCTTCGCCGACCTGGCCGCCGAAAAGACCCCGCGCGGCCGGCCCCGGCTGGCGGATACGACGACGGTGCAATCGGACTTCGCCAAGGCCGAAGCCACCCTGGGCGCCGCGCGGGCTTATCTGCTGGAGGCCCTGGCGGAAGTTTATGCCAGCGCCAGCAAGATGGGGATTGAGGCGACAGAGCCCATCGACATACCCGCCCGGGCCCGCGTACGCCTGGCGGCAACCCATCTTATTCACGGCGCGATCGAGGTTGCCGATTGGGTTTATAAAGAAGCCGGCGTCAGCGCCATCTTTCCCGGCACGCCGTTCGAGCGGCGCTTCCGCGACATGCATACCCTCTCGCAGCAAATTCAATCCCGTGGCGCCCATTACGAAGCAGCCGGACAGGTTTTATTGGGTAATCCGCCCGAAGTCTATTTTTGAGATGAGCGCTGTTGGATGAGTTTGGCCGCGATTGTCTCGCCGACCTGGCGCAATAATTTTATCGGTTTGCTGTTGGTCCTATTGGGTGGTCTTTTCATCACCTCACTGACCTGGATCGTCCGTAGCGTGGCCGATGACATCCATCCCCTGCAGGCCGGCTTCATGCGCTATGGCTTCGGCACGCTGTTGCTGCTGCCCCTGATCATGAAGTTTGAAAAGTCGGACTTCGATGTGAAATTGATGGGCTGGCATTTTCTGCGCGGTGTCGTTCATGCGGTCAGCGTGTTGTTGTGGTTTTACGCGGTAACGCAAATAACCCTGGCTGATCTGACCGCGTTAAGCTTTACCGCGCCGGTCTTCGTCACCATCGGGGCGTTCCTGTTCCTGGGCGAAACTTTCAGCCACCGCCGCCTGGGCGGGATTATTTTGGCATTCATCGGCGCGATTGTCATTTTGCGGCCTGGCGTTGAAACCATCTCGATCGGCGCCATCGCCATCCTGGCCGCCTCGCCGTTTCAGGCGGCCTCGACCCTGATCGGCAAGCGTCTGGTCGTGCGCACCTCGATCTTTGCCATGGTTTTCTATTTGTCCCTGTTCGTGACCATGGTCAGCCTGATCCCCGCCCTGCTGGTCTGGGTGATGCCATCCCTGCACACCTGCGCCCTGACCTTCGCCGCCGGCGTGATGGCGACGCTGGCGCATTTCTGCTGGAGCAAGAGTTTCCAGATCGCGGATTTATCGTTCACCCAGCCCGGCTTTTATTTCACCCTGATCTGGGCCGCCGCCATCGGTTATTTTTTCTTCGGCGAACGCCCCGACCTATGGTCAGGGCTGGGCGCCGCGATTATCATCGCCGCTACGGCCTATATAGCGGCCCGCGAGCGGCAGGTCCGCCGCCGGGCAAAAGCGGTGGGAGAGAAAACATGAGCCTGCCCCTGGTAGTAGCGATCACGGGCGCCAGCGGTATCATCTATGGCATCGATATTCTGCGCGCCCTGCGTAAACTGACGGTGCCGACCCACCTTGTCGTCAGTGAAGCGGCGGTGCAGACCCTCAAATATGAGACCGACATGACCTTGGCCGAGGTGCGGGCCCTGGCGGACGTGGTCCATTCCAACAAGGATATCGCGGCCGCCATCTCATCGGGCTCGTTCCTCACCCGGGGCATGATCGTCGCGCCCTGTTCCATCAAGACCCTGTCGGCCGTCGCCAATTCCTATGATGCCGACCTGGTGGCGCGCGCGGCGGATGTGACCCTGAAGGAACGCCGCCCCCTGGTTCTGATGGTGCGCGAAACGCCGCTGCATAAAGGCCATCTGGACCTGATGGCCCGCGCGGCGGACTATGGCGCGATCATCCTGCCGCCCATGCCGGCCTTCTACCACAGGCCCAAAACCATCCAGGACATCGTCGACCAGGGCGTCGGCCGCGCCCTGGACCAGCTGGGCGTCACGCACGCGTTATTCCCACGCTGGAACGACGAGAAAGCTTAAGCCTCGGGCGTATCCCTGGGTTCGGTTGCCTGCATGGCGGGGCGCTGGGAAAAGTCGTTGTACCAGCTGACTAGATTTGGCCGCCCGGGCCTGAAATCCCATAGCCAATCGCGCCAGTTCTGGTAGCCGCAGGCGATGGCGACGGTAATCTGCGCCAAATTGGGCAGGCTTCCGCCCGCAATCTCCAATTCCGCGGCCCGTTGCTCGCAACGATCGAAGCAGCGGGTTATGCGGTCCCGTTGTTTCTGCAGAAACCCATCGGAGCGTAACGCCACGGGCCGCAACATTTCAGCCCGCATGGCGACCTGCGCTTCCAGCAGACCGTCGGCGATGGCGTACAACGACCACATGGGCCACTGGCTATCATCCGCCGGTATGATCCTGGCGCCCGCCGATTGTTGCTTGGCCCGGTCGTTCAAATATTGGCAAATCAGGGTTGAATCCCCCAATGCCACGCCGTCGTCGGTTAGCAATGTGGGTATGCGCGCAACGGGATTGGCTTCAGCCAGCCCGGCGGTGAAAGGCACCGTGGCGTACCCCCATTCCAGCGGCCAGGTTGTCGGCCTGACCGCAATCTGGTCCCACAGGCCAAGCTCCTTGGCCGCGACGACAACCTTGCGCGTGAAGGGTGAGGCGGGTGTCCAAAATAACTGCAAGATAACCTACCTCTATTCTTTGCGGATTATTGTATGGCCAGCGTTAGACAAAAGCGAATGGGTGTGCACAAAATCAGATGAGATTTGGATCATTCGTGAACGGCCCGGGGAAAGGGAGCAAAAACAATGGCAGTGACGTTGGAAGAAGCCAATCGCATAGCACAGGGCGCGCTGGCGAAGGCCGCCGGACTTGGGATCAAAATCAATGTGGCGGTCTGCGATGGCGGCGGCCGCTTGCTGGTTTTTCAGCGCATGGACAATGCCATGTGGGCCGGCGTCTATGGCAGCCAGGGCAAGGCGATCGCCTCCGCCTCGTTCGGCCGGCCCAGCGGTGAACTTACCGAACGGGCCGCGCATCCGACTTTTCGTGGGATCGTTGCCGCGGAAGGCGGTCACATGATCATGGGCCAGGGGGCCGTGCCGATCATTCGGAACGGGGTGGTGGAAGGCGCCTGCGGCGTTGGCGGCGGCACCGCGCAGGAAGACGAGGACTGCGCCCGCGCCGGCGTTGATGGGCTTTAGCGGCCCGCCCGGCGCCCATCCTGAATGGTCGTCGATCATTTGGCCGAAGTCCCGCAGCCAATTTCCCGCGGCGCGGTGGACTCTGGAACTCCTGGGGGCCTATCATGCTTGTGATCATGAACACATTTCGCTGAAGGTGAATAACAATGGTTACCGAACCGACCAGGAACCAGTGGGACGTCAGGCGCCTTGCCGGGGCGCTCGGCGCTGAAGTTCGCGGGCTCAGGCTCGCCGAAGCCGACGAGGTCGACATCGCCGCGATCAAGCGGCTGTTGAACGAGCACATGGTGCTGTTCTTCCCCCAGCAATTTATGAGCATGGACGAGCATGTCGCGTTCGGCCGCCCGTTTGGGCCGCTTGAGGGGCACCCAAACCTCACGGACCGGAATTCCGTCCAGCACCCCGAGATTTTCAAGTTGACCGCAAGCCAGGGCGGCATCGCGGACGAGTGGCATACGGACCTTACATTCCAGCGGGAGCCCGCCTTGATGTCGATCCTCAACATGGTGAAATGCCCCGATACCGGGGGCGATACCATGTGGAGCAACCTGTGCGCGGCGTTTGATGCCTTGTCGCCCCCATTGCAGGAAATGTGCACCGGACTAACTGCGTTGCACGATGCCCACCCCCATGACCGGGCGGACAAGATGGCGATCCACCCAGTGGTGCGCGTACACCCGGAAACCGGACGCCAGGCGCTCTACGTCAGCGAGCACTTTACCCGGCGCATTGTGGAGATGAGCGCGCCCGAGAGTGATGTGCTGCTGGGTTTCCTGACGAGTTGGGTGCAGAGCCCCCGGTTCACCGTCCGCTATCACTGGGAAGAAGGCACCATCGGGATGTGGGACAACCGCTGCACCCAGCATTCGGTCCTGAATGATTTCACGGAAGAACGGATCATCCAGCGGGTCACCGTCATGGGGGACCGGCCCGAAGGAGCGGGCGCCCGTTGGCAGCCCTGGACAAAGCAGGCGCGCCGCTCCGCCATGAGCCGCCACGACCGCCAGCTGATCGGTTTCCTCAAGGGCCAGGCCGCAGACGCCGCTGACGCCGCGGAATAGCCGGTCGCTCCATAGTGCCGCGGCTCCGTCTTGCCGGGCGCCACGATGAGCACCGTAATCATCCTGCAAATTCTGTATGCCCTGGTTGGGGCGGCGTACAACGCCGTCAGTATCGCGCGGGTGAGGCGCGGCCGCGCACCCTTGTCGGCGACCAATCCCGTGAAAGGACTGGTCATCATGGCGGTCGTTGCCGGGGTAACCCTGACGCAGCCCTATGTCCAGGGCGCCATCTATATCATCGGCTGGTTGGTGTTGATCTGGTATCTCGGCCGCGGCGCGGTTGCCGCCCATTTCAAGGCGATCAGCAGCCGTCAAAACCTGCACCTGTACGCTTCCCTGCCGGCGGCGTATCTGGCCTTTTTGATCAATGGCTTTGGCGTCGTTGTCGGTGGTATCGGCGTTCTGTCCATGCTTGGGACGCTACTGCATCATTGAAGCTTTAGTTGAGTTTTGGCCGCCCCCCGAAGAAATTTTGAAATGTTTAGGCCGTGGGAAAGAAGCGGTTTTCAGGCCGGGGCAGGCCAAGGTTCTCCCGCAATGTCCTGCCTTCGTATTCGCGGCGGAACAGGCCGCGCCGCTGCAACTCGGGCACCACGTGATTGACGAAATCTTCCAATCCGCCGGGCAAATAGGGGAACATGACGTTGAAGCCATCGCAGCCCGCCTCTAGCAGCCATTCCTCCATCTGGTCGGCGATCATGTCCGGCGTGCCGACCATGGCCAGACCGGAATAACCGCCCAGACGTCCCGCCAATTGCCGGACGGTCAGGTTCTCCCGCGCCGCCAGCGCCAGGACCCTTTCGCGGCCGCTCTTCGAGGCATTGCTTTCCGGGATTTCTGGCAACGGCGCATCCGGGTCAAAGCCGGAGGCATCGTGGCCCAGGGCGATGGAAAGGGACGCGATGCCGCTGTCATAATGCACCAGACTGTCCAGCACGGCCCGCTTCGCCTGCGCCTCGGCCAGGGTTTCGCCCACCACGACAAAAGCGCCGGGCAGGATTTTCAGATGTTCCCGCGGCCGCCCAAATTTTTCCATGCGGCCCTTCACATCGGCGTAGAAACGCTGCCCGTCCGCCAGGGTGCTTTGCGCCGCGAAGATGACCTCCGCCGTTTCCGCCGCCAGTTGACGCCCTGCATCCGAGGCGCCCGCCTGTACGATCACCGGCCAACCCTGGATCGGGCGTGCGATATTCAGCGGCCCACGTACCGAGAGATACTCGCCTTTGTGGCCAAGCACGTGCAGTTTGTCGGGATCGAAAAAGATGCCGGCCTCAACATCACGAACAAAGGCATCATCGGCCCAGCTGTCCCACAGGCCCGTTACCACGTCGAAAAACTCACGGGCACGGCGGTAACGCTCGCCGTGCTCCATATGCTCTTCCAGGCCGAAATTCAGCGCCGCGTCCGGGTTGGAGGTGGTAACCAAATTCCAGCCGGCCCGGCCCCCGCTGATATGATCGAGAGAGGCAAAGCGCCGGGCGATGACATAGGGCGGCTCGAAGGTGGATGACGCGGTTGCGACCAGACCCAGATGCTCCGTCACCATGGCCAGCGCCGGCAGCAGGGTCAACGGGTCGAAAGACGTCACGGTGGCGCTGCGCTTCAGCGCCTCCATGGGCATGTTCAGCACCGCCAGATGATCCGCCATGAAAAAGGCATCGAAACGCCCCCGTTCAAGGGTCTGGGCAAAGCGCGTGATGGCCTTGAGGTTGAAATTCGCATCCGGCATGCCGCCGGGATAGCGCCATGACGCAGTGTGAATACTGACCGGCCGCATGAATGCGCCCAGCCGCAATTGACGATCCCCGGCCATGCATCACCTCGAATTATGTTTCATACCAAGCCGCGCCGGACGGGGTCATTTTTGCCGCTCGATTTCGGCTTCTACGTCTGCCAGACGGTCCTTGCCGAAAAAAATCTCGTCACCAACGAAGAATGTCGGGCTGCCGAAGGTACCACGGGCCACCGAGGCCGCGGTATTGTTCAACAACTCGTCTTTCACCGACTGCTCTTGGATGGCCGCCAGGATCGCGGTGCCGTCGAAGCCGGATTGATTGAGGGCGGCGGCGATGACATCGGGATCGTCCATTTTTTTCGGTTCCTCCCACATATGCAGGTAGACGGCATCTACATATTCATCCAACCGCCCCGTGCGCTGGGCCACGATGGCGCCACGCATGATCTGCACCGTATTGACGGGAAAATGCGGATTGCGGCTAAATTTGGTCAGGCCATGCTTGCGGACAAATCGTTCCATCTCAAGAGCGCCGTATTCGTTTTTATTTTTGATGCCTTGGAACTGTACCATTGGCGACTTATTGTTGGTGAGCTTAAAAACCCCACCAAGCAATACGGGCAGGTAATCACACGCGATCCCGGTGCGTGCGACAACGCCCGGCAAAACTTTGTGACAAAGGTAGGCATTGGGACTGCCAAAATCGAAATGAAATTCAAACTTGGGCACGGCTTATATTCCTAATCTAAAGAAAATTTCCCAATCGTGGCTTCAGCCGCGGCCGATGCGGGCGCACGGGATAGGGGGCGAATTATTCGCTGCAAGTGGATGTTTTGCCAAACGATATCTTCCGGGACAAGGCCAAAACCTGGAGCAATTATCAATTAATCGGAGTCGCTCTCGCGACTTAAGTAATTGGTTCAATTGCTCTCATCATAAAGAGTCCGGGCATGGTTTAAGAAAACATGCTCCAACGCCCAGCGGGGTCTGAACTCGGCATGCAACAAGCCATGCACCTATCCGAAACCTCACTTTGGCGCGACTATCGCGCCATGTCCTTTGTCATCTGGCTGTCCATCGCGCAGACTGTATCCTGGGGCATTATGTTCTACGGCTTCGCTGTCTTCATCAAACCCCTGACGGCGGAGTTTGATTGGAGCAAGGCTGAAATCACCGGCGCCTTTACCCTGTCCCTATTAATGGTTGGCCTGTTTTCGGTGAGCGCCGGAAGTGTTCTGGACCGTTTTGGCGGACGCTGGTTGATGACAGGGGCCTCTGCCCTGGGCGCGGCATTATTATTCATTGCGGCACAAATCGAGACGTTGACCGCCTATTACGCGGTCTGGATCGGTCTGGGCCTGGCCATGGCAACGACCCTGTATCCATCCGGTTTCGCGGTATTGGTTGCCACTTTGGGTACCCGCGCGCGCCAGGGCGTCACTTTGATGACCCTGATCGCAGGTTTCGCCAGCACAGTGTTCATTCCTCTGATCAGCTTGCTAATTGATATGGTTGACTGGCGCGATAGTTTCACCCTGCTTGGCGCGATGTTGCTGGTTACATGTGTCCCGATCCACGCCTATGTTTTGCGTCTGGAACGGGTGCCGGGTGCCGGGCAAACCGTGCGGCCCAGAATATTCTCCATCGATCTGAAGTCCGGTCCCGTCGCCGATGCGCTGCGCAACCCGGTGCTATGGTGGATCGCACTCTGTTTTACGGCGAACTCTTTTGTAATGGCTGGTGTCACCGTGCACATCATTCCCTTGATGTTGGAACGGGGCTTCGCCATGGCGACAATCGTTGCCACCATCGCCCTGATCGGGCCCATGCAGGTGGCCGGACGGATTGCGGTGACTATATTCGAAAGATGGCTGGATTTCCGCAAGGCCGGCCTGATTTCGGGCATCTTTCTGTTGCTCGGCTTTGCTCTGCTCTTCCAGGCCCGGCCCGACAACAATCTGAACTATCTGTTTCCGATATTCTATGGCGGCTCTCTCGGCATCATCACCATCGTCCGCGCACTCGCCGTGCCGGAACTGATCGGGTCGCAAGCCTATGGCGCCCTCAACGGGCTATTGGGCCTGGCCTCATCCCTGGCGCTCGCCGCCACGCCTGTCCTGGTTTCATGGGTCTGGCTGATCGGCCAATCCTACACCGCACCCCTGTTTCTTTTGTCCGCCGTCGCCTTGGGTTCGCTGCTCAGCTTCATCCTGGCGGTGAAGAAGGTACGGTCATAAACTGCGACAAGCCAGCTATCGCTTCAACCAGACTGAAGTTTCCTGGTGACGCACATTCAAAGGCGCCGGACTGGCGCTGGTGAAACATTGATGACCCCGCAGCTAGGGGACCTATCAATGACCGAGGACCTGGCGCGGACAGCACCGTGATCTGCCGTTTCCCCCGCGACCACACACGAAGCCCTTCGCGGAACTCTCTCACGCGGCCTGAGTTTTGCTGGTTTCCTTAACGCCGTAAGCTGAAACTCCTTAGTGCGCGCGGTATTCCTCCGGCAGGAACATCAGGCTATCCTGTTCCTCGGCCACCGACATGTGGCATTCGTAACAGAACTTCATCTTCGCCGAATCAGCGCCATTGGTGGTGCCAAAGACCTGGCCGTTGGGTAACACCATGGTGTAACGCCAATTGCCGGAATCCTTGTTGAAGCCGGCAGGCATCTTTTCCATCAGGAACAGCGGACCTGCCGCCAACTTGCCGTTGCCCTTGGCGACAAAACTGTCCTTGGCCAGCACCGCGCCGACCGGCATGCGGCCCGCCTTTTCATACTCGCCGTAGCTGTCCGCCAGGGAATTGCCATAGTTGTTGACATAGCGGCCGCCATGGGTGTCGGAGACATAGGGCTGGCTGGCGTAATTCTTCCAGTCCTTGTAATAACCGGCCACCGGCAGGCCGGATTTGCCATAACCAGCTACAAGATCCTTGATCAGGCAATCGTACGCGCCGCGCGCCTCGGCCGCCGTCAATTCAACCACCGCGCCGGCGCCACATGGATTGCAGGGATTGCAGGCGCCGCAGCCCTTTTTCTTGGCAGCGCATGGATTGCAGGGGCTGCAGGCTTTCTTCGCCGCGCAAGGATTGCAGGCGCCGCAGCCCTTTTTCCTGGCCGCGCATGGATTGCAAGGGCCGCAGGTCTTCTTCGCGGCACAGGGATTGCACGCAGCGGCCGTGACCAGGCGCGGGATGACACATTTCAAGGATGCCGTGCCCCCGGCCCCGCCGCATGGATTGCAGGGGTTGCAGGCGCCACAGGCTTTCTTGGCGGCGCATGGATTGCAGGGGCTGCAGGCTTTCTTCGCCGCGCAGGGATTACAGGCGCCACAGCCCTTTTTCTTCGCCGCGCAGGGATTGCAGGCGCCGCAGGCCTTCTTCTTGCCACCACACGGGTTGCAAGCCGCTAACTGCAGCGGCGCCGGACGCCCCGGCAGGGCGGGTGCGTTGGGTTGCTGGCTTCGAGCCACGGCGGCCGGATTGGTGCCGCTGGCGGTGCTGGGGGTTGCGGCAAATGCGATATCCGCAAGCGGAATGGCGGATCCAGCGGCCAGGGCCGCGCCCATAACTACATGCAGCACTGATGCTGTGAGAATCTTGTTCTTGGTAAAATGCACGATCCAGCCTCCAGGAGTTATTATGTTTAGTCACCGCGAATGTCTGCGCGATTCCAAATTCGCGCCCGCAAACCTGCACCAAGTCACACTGGATCAACTATTCAATTTCCCTCAAACTTTCGTGATGGGCGCTAGAATTCTGATCTGGGCCTCTATAAGTCCCCTACCGGGAAACGATCCGGTACGAGGATAGAGATGACGTTTGCACAGGTATTGTCGGCCATATCGATTTGTGTCATCGCGGGCGTTCCCATAACGGTAGCGGGGCAGGGCGTGGTGCCCGAGACCATTATTATCCCGGCAGGCGGTTTTATTGCCGGTTCCGATCAGGCCGAGCGCGATGCCGCGTATAACCTGGATCAGGCGGCCTATGGCCATGACCGCACCCGAAAGTGGCGCTGGTATGATGACGAGCGGCCCCGGCGCGGTCACCATTTGCCTGCCTTTGTCATCACCCGGACGGTCATTACCAACCGCCAATATGCCGCCTTTGTCGAGGCGACCTCCCGCCCGGCCCCGGATGTGGGCCGGGAGGTCTGGCGCGGTTATGCTCTTGTCCACCCCTACGATCGCACCCGGCGTCATGCCTGGCGGAATGGCCGGCCGCCGCCCGGACGAAATGACCATCCAGTGGTCCTGGTCTCGTACCATGATGCCGTGGCCTATGCCGCCTGGCTAAGTGGCCAGGGCGCGGGCAGGTGGCGTCTGCCCACGGAACTGGAATGGGAGAAGGCGGCGCGCGGCAGCGACGGATGGCGTTTTCCCTGGGGTGATGATTACAATGCCGGGTACCTTAACAGCCATGACGCCGGCCCATTCGATACCCTGCCGGTGGGGCAGTTTGCCAACGGCGCCAGCCCCTTTGGCCTGATGGATGCCGCCGGGCAAGTCTTCGAATGGACCGCTACGCCGTATAAAATAAAAGGCGGCGGTAAGGCCGGCTATCTGGTCAAGGGCGGTTCCTGGGATGATAAGGGATGCGGCGTCTGCCGGCCCGCCGCGCGGCACAATCGCCCGGCGGCGCTGAAGCACATCCTGATCGGCTTTCGACTGATCAGGGAATAGTGCAGGATGCTTAAGAGCAATTTTCAATCAATTGGATCCGCTTTAGCGATCCAATTGATTGGTTCAATTGCTCTTTTCTTGGGAGCTCGAGCATGTTTAAAAGAAACATGCTCCAGTGCAACTTGAAAAGGATCGTGTTGTGAGTTTGTTCGATAACCTGTCGCGAGAACGGTTGGAAATAATGGCCGCCGCCGGTCGGGAGGTCATGGAATGTTATCGGGTTCTGGAAAAAACTTCGGCCAATGTTGTCGGCCAGGTCATCGAGAACCAGGGCACCTTTTATGAGTGGGATCATTATCCCGATGGCGACGTCTTCGATCACGATACCTATGGGCAATATTATTATCACTCTCACCGCCCGGAAGAGGGCGAGCATGGCCATTTCCACTTGTTCATGCGGCGCGATGGCATCCCCGCCCAAATGAAAATGGCGCCCTTCTCGGGGACTGAAGAATGGCCCACAGGCGATGACATCATCTGTCATCTAATCGCCATCTCCATGGAACCCAAGGGCTATCCCACCCACCTATTCACGACCAATCGCTGGGTCACCGGCGAATGCTGGTACAAGGCTGCGGACGTAACCGAGCTGTTGGATCGTTTCGTTATCGACCACACATATCCGTCCTGGGCTGCGAACCGTTGGATTACCGCCATGGTGGCCTTGTACCACCCGCAAATCGCCCAGTTGCTGATCGGGCGCGATGCGGCCGTCCAGGCCTGGTCCGAAAGCCATGATGGCGACGTGCTGGAGGACCGGGATCTTGAACAAACCTCCAAAATCTCTCTGGACATCAAGCATCAGATAAAGCAAATCAATAAGGCGTTGAAGAAAACCTAGAACAATTGCCAATAAATTTCACATGCGAAAGTGACTTAAGTAATTGGTGCAATTGCTCTAATTTGTGGATAGATGAGCACGCTCGGATTGAATGTGCGCCAGGGACGACGAACAGAGGGATGGCGATGGACAAGATCAGCAAGACAGAGACGGAATGGCGGGCCCAGCTAAGTGACGAGGCCTTTTATGTTGCCCGCGGCAAGGGTACCGAGCGGCCCTTTAGCCCCGGCTATAACAGTTGCTACGATGCGGGCACCTATACGTGCGTGTGCTGCGGCTTGGAACTGTTCTCATCCAAGGCAAAGTTCGATTCAGGGACCGGCTGGCCCAGTTTTCATACCCCCCTGGCGGCGCGAAATATAACCGAGGAGGAAGACAAATCCCTCTTCATGCGGCGCACGGAAGTCATGTGCGCCCGCTGCGATGCGCATCTGGGTCATTTGTTTCCCGATGGCCCGGCCCCCACGGGCTTGCGCTACTGCCTGAACTCGGCGTCTCTGCGCCTGGTCAAAGATGACGAATAGGAACGACGACCGTATGCCTGACGCAAGTTCCGAGAACAGCGGCATCCAGGCCGTGTTATGGGATTTTGGCGGCGTCTTCACCACTTCGCCATTCGCCGCCTTCGCGGACTATGAAGCGGCGAACGGGTTGCCCAGGGACTTCATCCGCACCATAAACGCCACCAATGCGGACAGCAACGCTTGGGCCAGGATGGAACGCAACGAAATCACCACGGAAGAATTCGGCGATCTGTTCGAAGCTGAATCACGGGCGGCGGGCTACGCCATCAATGGCAGTGAAATCCTGCCCCTGCTGTCGGGCCGTCTGCAGCCGGAAATGGTCGCGGCCCTGCGGATCGTCGCCAAGACCTACAAGACCGCCTGTTTGACGAATAACATGCGCACCGGTCATGGCCCATCGATGACCAGGGACGCAGACAAGGCGGCCCGGATCGCCAAAGTGATGGAGATCTTCGACCAAGTGGTGGAATCCAGCCAGACCGGTATTCGCAAGCCGGAACCGGCGTTCTATCGGATTGCGTGCGAAATGCTGGATGTGGAACCGGCCCAAGCCGTCTTTCTGGATGACCTGGGCGTCAATCTGAAGCCGGCCAGGGCCATGGGCATGACCACTATAAAAGTCACTTCCGCCAGCCAGGCCCTGGACGATCTGGAAGCCGTCCTGGGTATTTCCCTGCGCCCCTGAATATTCGTCTGTTCAAGCCTTTAGGTGCCAAAGGGCGCCATTTGGCCGCCGCAACCAGGCTTGTTGACCGCCGCCCTGGCGCAGCAGATCGGCGGCCCGTTCGGGGGGTGACAGATATAATGCGGTGGAAAGGGCATCGGCGGCGGTGGCGGTGCGGGCCAGCACGCTGACCAAGGAATAGCGGCCAGCACTGCGTCCCGTGCGCGGCTGCAATAGATGGTGTGGCCCGCCAGGCCCGGCGAAGGGACTGCCCGCCCCGGCCGAGGTCGCCACGGCAGCGTCGGTCAGGAGCAGGCTGGGATTATCGCCCATCAACCCCACCGACCAGGACCGGCCCGGCAGCGCCCGGATCTCGCCCAAATTCAGCAGCACGTCGGACCAGCCCCTGGCGCGCAGCAAATCCGCCACCCGGTCGGTGATGTAGCCCTGGGCGATACCATTCAAGGTTAGGGACATGCCGGGATCGAGACGAATTTCCGCCGCGCCAATGGCAATGCGTCGATAGTCTATCTGCCGCTGCGTGGCCCTGATGGCATCCGGGGGCGGGCCGGCATCGGTGCCGGGGTGGCCGGCAAAATGCCCGGCGTACAATTGCCAGAGCGGCTGCACGCTGGGATCAAAAGCCCCTTGACTGAGTTCGCCGTACAGGTGGCACAGGTGTAACAGGCGGCGCATGTCGTGGGATGGGTCGGCCAGGTAGCCGGTGGCATTCAATTGCCGCAGGGCCGAGCCGGGACGATACAGGCTGAATTGATCTTCCAGGCGGGAAATCTCGGCCAGGCAGGCGGTGATCGCCGCCTCGGCCGCGCCTGCGTCGGGATGATACAGAACGACCTTGGCCTGGGCGCCCAGGGCGCTACCCTGCCATTCAAACCGCTTTGGCCGGGCTGTTGCGCCGCCTGGCAGCAGCAGGGCGGCAGCGGTGATTGAAATAAGGCGCCGCCGTGTCAAGGTAGGAAGCCCGCACTTTTTCATTGGCCTGCTTTCGCTAAATAGGCGGCCTGTTTCCCGGCCCGTTCTTCCTGTCGCTTACGCTTGGCCACCAGGGGCGGGCAGGTACGGTCGTCGAAATAATTGGCCTGGCAGGCCAGGCAATAGATGCATTCATTGGGATTAATCGAACCGTTGGGATGGATCGCCTGTACGGTGCAGCGGACCGCGCAAAGCCTGCATTCCTGGCCGCACTGAAAGCGCCGTTTCAACCATTCAAACATGCGCAGCCGGGCCGGGATGGCTAGGGCCGCACCCAAGGGGCAAAGATAACGGCAGAAAAACCGCTCTATAAACAGGCCCAGAAACAATAGGCCACCGACATAGGCGACAAACGGCCAGTGGCGTATGAAGTGCATGGAGATGGCTGTTTTGAACGGCTCCACTTCCGAACCGGCTATCGCCAGGATCGTGGAGTGCAGGGACACGGCAAACAGGCCGAGAAAAATTATGTGTTTGATGGGCCAGAGGCGTTCGTGCAGGGCGAAGGGGACACTGATTTGCGGAATACGCAATCGCCGCGCCGCTTCATTCAGCAATTCCTGCAAGGCGCCAAAGGGACATAACCAGCCGCAAAATACGCCCCGTCCCCAAAAAAGCAGGGTTACGGCGACGTAGCTCCAAAGAATAAAAATCAGCGGGTCGAGCAGGAAGAACTCCCAGCGAAATCCGCTCAACAAGGATTGTGCAAAGGTCAGCACATTTATTACGGATAACTGCGCACCCGCATACCAGCCAATCCAGACCACGGTCACTGTCAGATACATCAATCGAACCGACCGATATAGCCGCTGGTGGCGCACGAGGTTGTCTTGAAAAACCAAAACCGCGCTCAGAATCAACAACAGCCCCACCAATATGGTGATCCGACCGGCCCGATCGCGCCAATTGCGCAGCCAAAGTGCCGGTTCGCCGTCGTTCAATTGCTGTTGAAAATAGGTGAGCACCCGATCCAACTGGTTCGGTTGTTCCAAGGTCGCCGGGGCAACCTGACCGATGCGGTAAACCGGCGGCAGAACATAGGTCAGGGGGAAATCCAGATACACCTGCCCGCCCTGCTTGGTTTCCCGGCTCACCAGTAATTCCAGACGCCAATCCGACAGGGCATCGAAGCCGGTATCGGCAGGGATCACGAAAACGCCAATTTCGCGAAGCTGGGGCGCCGCGGCAATTTTCAAGCCACCGACAAGATGATAATGCGGCTTGACCAGACGAATGATCTTATCGCCCTGCACAATCTGGATTCGGTCGAACAGGCCGGAACGGCGATATTGTGTGCCCTTGAATGAATAGAGGCCATTGCCAGCGATCAGAATAGCCTGATCATCCGGTCCCATTTTTCCCAGTAGACGATTGAAAGCCTGTGCGCCCAGCAGGTTTTGCCCAATCCGGGGCGGCGTTATCAGGCCGGTATAAAGTTCGGAATACAATTCCTCCGGCGATCGGTCGCCGGGAAAATTGGCTCCCGGAATGGCGACACGATCACGATAGGCCTGTTCGATCTTGCCTCGGCTTAACACGAGATGCGCGATGGAGCCATCCGCGCGCAACTCAGGCCAGTCCGCCGGTTCGTAGTTTTCCCGATCAAGGCGCAGCTTGGCCTGCACTGATTTTAGCAGCCCACGGCTGCGGGCTACGGTACGGGCGGCGCGGATGATGGAATCGCCGATCACCGCACTTGAAATAGTCGCCCCCGAAATGGCGACAGGTAGCCTCCCAAAGGTCTCGCCTTCACGCACTTGGCCGGGTCGGCGGATGTCAATATTGGCAAAGCCGTCGACAAATTGCCGCAGGGCCTGATCGGGAATACCGATCACCAGGATCGGCTCGTTATGACTGCGCAGTTTGGCGCCACTGATGACGCCCTGATTGCTGAGACCGACCAGTATATCGATGGGGTTGCCGGAAAAACCGACGGAACCGACAACATCCTGCGTGGAAAAAATATAGCCGAGCCTTGCGCCACCTTTAAAAACCGAGGCGGCCAGCGGGTTGCCCGCCAGGGACCCGGCCCGTTCGGCACCTGGAAAAACCTTGGCGAGGGTTTCCGGGTCGAACCGTTCGCCCTGTTTTGTCCAAGCAGGCGGGGAGATCACCATAAGGCAAAGCGCCAACAGGGCAATCAGCAGGATCGGCGGATGACACTGCTGCCCCTGGTTTTGTCTGTCGCCGCGATTGCCCGACATGGATATCCCAGTCCTTTCGGTTTTGGGCACCCAAACTGCCTGGGATTTATTTGGCCGGACATGACCATGGTCAAGGATTGCTGGTCCTGGGCATGGAATATGGCTGTTATCCATCCACACTCTCGGGAGTAAGCGAGATGTCATTGTCCATGATAAAGTTATCGACCGGCGCATTGGTTGCCGCGGCACTAATCTTCGGTCCTATCGCCGTTTCGGCGGCAGATGCGCCAGCCAAGGCGGATTTGAAGAAACACGAAACCACGCCCGGCGCTCAGTACACGCCAAAGCTGGACGTGCTGCGCGATCAAAAGGTCGAACAGCCCGGCCGGCAGCCTGGTGTTCCCAACCTGTCGGCGGCGGATTTCCAGAAGACCAATCAGACGTACTTTGAACGCTGCGCCGGTTGCCATGGCGTTTTGCGCAAGGGCGCCACGGGTAAGCCGCTGACGACCAAGGTGACCCGCGAAAACGGTTTCGAATATCTGCGGGATTTCATTACCTATGGATCCCCGGGCGGAATGCCGAACTGGGGCGAAGGCGGTGGCCTGAGCAAGGCCGAGATCAACAATATGGCCGCCTATCTGCTGATGGAACCGGCCCAGCCCCCGGAGTTCGGCATGGCCGCCATCGAGGCTTCGTGGAAGGTACACGTGCCCTTGGCCGATCGTCCCAGCAAGCAGATGAACAAGCTTGATCTAGACAACCTGTTCTCCGTCACCCTGCGTGATACCGGTCAGATTGCCTTGATCGAAGGCGACTCAAAGAAAATTGTCAGTATAATAGATACCGGCTATGCGGTGCATATCTCCCGTGTTTCCGCCTCCGGTCGCTACCTGTTCGTGATTGGCCGGGATGCCAAGGTCAACTTGATCGACATGTACATGGATCCACCAACATCGGTGGCGGAGATTAAGGTCGGCAGCGAGGCCCGCTCGGTCGAGACATCGAAGATGAAGGGCTGGGAAGACAAGTATGCGGTCGCCGGTGCCTATTGGCCGCCGCAGTATGTGATCATGGATGGCGATACCTTGAAGCCACGCAAGGTGGTTTCCACGCGTGGTATGACCGTCGATACTCAGGAATATCACCCTGAACCACGGGTCGCGGCCATTGTCGCCTCCCACTTCCACCCGGATTTCATCATCAACGTGAAGGAAACCGGCAAGGTTCTGATGGTAGACTACTCCAACCTCGATGCTCTGAACGTGACTACCATTAATGCGGAAAGGTTCCTCCACGATGGCGGCTTCGATGCTACCGGGCGGTATTTCCTGGTTGCGGCCAACGCGCGCAACAAGGTGGTGATCATCGACACCAAGGAGCGCAAACTGGTCAAGATCGTGGAAACCGGTATCAAGCCGCATCCAGGCCGGGGCGCCAATTTTGTCCATCCGAAGTTTGGGCCGGTCTGGGCCACCTCTCACTTGGGTGACGAAACAATCGCCTTGATTGGTACGGATCCCGTGAAGCATCCGCAATATGCCTGGAAGGTGGTTCAGAAACTTGATGGTCAGGGCGGCGGTGCGCTGTTCGTTAAGACCCATCCAAAGTCCAAGAACTTCTATGTCGATACGCCCCTGAACCCGGAGGCTGAAGTATCCTCCTCGATCGCGGTGTTCGATCTGAACGACCTGACCAAGGAGTATGCGGTGCTGCCAATCGGTGAATGGTCGGGCATCACCGAAGGCGTTCGCCGGGTCGTGCAAGGCGAATACAACAAGGCGGGTGACGAGGTCTGGTTCTCGGTCTGGAATTCGGCTAATCAGGAATCTGCCATTGTCATCGTCGATGACAAGACCAGAAAGTTGAAGCATGTCATCCGTGACAAACGGCTTGTCACACCAACCGGCAAATTCAACTTTTACAACACGCGGAACGACGTCTATTAAGACCTCGTGGCGGGGCCGGAAGGGGATAGCTCTTTTCGGCCCCGTTACCCGTTCCTACATAAGATCCGGCTCGTGAACGTTGGGGGGCGCTCTAAATGTCTGAAACAACAACTGTATTTCTTGTCGGAGCGGGACCGGGGGATCCTGAACTGCTGACCGTGAAGGCTCATCGATTGCTGCAGGAGGCCGATGTCGTGGTCTATGACCGACTGGTTGCCGCGGAAATACTGGACCTGATCCCGGTCGGCACAAGCCGCATCAGCGTCGGCAAACAGCCCAGGAACCACCCCATTCCCCAGCATGAAATCAATCAGTTGCTGGTTCGGCTGGCCAAAGCCGGCCGTAAAGTGGTGCGCCTGAAAGGCGGAGATCCCTTTGTCTTCGGGCGCGGTTCGGAAGAAGCCTTGGAATTGGTGGCGGCCGGCGTTCCCTTTGAAGTGGTGCCGGGTATAACCTCCGCCTCCGCCTGCGCGGCGGCCGTGGGCATGCCGTTAACGCACCGTGGCATGGCCACCGGGGTTCGCTATCTGACCGGTCATTGCCGGGAAGACAGCGACCTGAATTTTGATTGGCGCGGCCTGACCGACCCGGCCACCACCCTGGTGATCTATATGGGTATGGCCAATGTGGCGCAGATTACGGCCAGGCTGATCGAGCATGGCGCCGATCCGAAATTGCCGGCGGCCGCAATTAACAACGGCAGCACGGCCAGGCAGCGACACATCGTTTCGACGCTGGACAGCCTCGCGGCGGATGCCAAGGCCGCCGTTTTTACTGGCCCGGTCTTGTTCATCATCGGTCAGGTTGTGAGCTTGCATGCCCTGTTGGGCGTTGCGCCTGGTCAGGCGCAGGACAATGAACAGCCGAATGCCGCCGTGGGCAGTTAGAGCGCATCGGGATGGTATCGGGTCACTTCCGGTTTCGCCGGTCTGGTGGCGAGGCGCGCTTCGCAGGACTTTGGGACGCCATTGAGTGGCCCGCCATCGTTCGGATGTGCACCATGGCCTTTTCAACGATGGTCCTGACTGCTGGCCTGGCAAATTCCGCCTGGGCTGAGGGGAATATTTCCGCGCAACGGCAACAGGAACTTTTGTATCTGCTGCAACAAGATTGCGGCTCGTGCCACGGTCTGACCCTGAAGGGCGGTTTAGGGTCGCCTCTGTTGCCCATCAACCTGGCCGGTAAGCCCGACGCTGCTTTGGTGGAAGTTATCATGCAGGGCTTGCCGGGCACGCCCATGCCGCCCTGGCGCTTCCTGCTCGAGGAAAAGGAGGCGGCCTGGTTGGTGTGGGCCTTGAAAACGGGTCAGACAATGAAGGCAACACCATGAAATTCTCCAGCCTGATGGCCATTACCCTGCTGATTGTGCCAACTCTGGCCGCAGATCAAGCTTGGGGACAGGCCTCGGACCAGAGCAGCCCGAACGCCACGCGGGGTACCGGCGATCTGGGGCTGGTGATAGAGCGCGCCAGCGGCAGCCTGCTGGTAATTGAAACTTCCGAACGCACGGCTTTGGGCCGAATTGAGGGACTGGGCGATCTCAGCCATGCCTCCGCCGTCTTTTCACGCGACGGGCGCTATGGCTTTATTTTTGGACGCGATGGTGGTTTGAGCAAGGTCGACCTTTTGGCACGGCGTCTGGTCAGGCGGGTCGTGCAATCGGGCAACAGCATTGGCGGCGCGATCTCTCAGGACGGCCGTCTGGTCGCTGTCTCCAACTATAAGCCGGGCGGGGTCAAGGTCTTTGATGCGGTCAATCTGGATCTGGTGGCCAATATACCAGCTCAGGCCAGCGACGGCAGCGGCTTGTCCAAGGTGGTCGGTCTGGCCGACGCCCCCGGACAACGCTTTATATTCTCGCTCTATGACGCCGGTGAGATTTGGGTGGCGGATTTCTCGGACCGAGCGAACTTCAAGCTGCATAAATACCCGAATATTGGAGAACTGCCCTATGACGGCCTGATCACCGGTGACGGCCATTATTACATCGCCGGACTATTCGGAGAGGATGGCATGGCCATGCTGGATCTATGGCGGCCCGATCTGGGCGTGCGCCGAATTCTTGACGGCTATGGACGGGGCGAGGAGAAGCTGCCGGTTTACAAGATGCCCCATCTGGAAGGCTGGGCCCGGGCCGGTGATGTTATTTTCCTGCCCGCCGTCGGCCGCCACGAAGTGTTGGTCGTAGAGCCGGGCAGTTGGCGAGAAGTCGGGCGCATTCCGGTGCATGGACAACCGATCTTCGCCGTCGCCCGGCCCGATGGCCGGCAGGTCTGGGTCAATTTTGCCCATCCGCTCAACGATACAGTGCAGGTTATTGATGTTCCCAGCTTGAAGATCATCCACGAATTCAAACCTGGCAAGGCGGTTCTACATCTGGAGTTCACCCCGCGCGGGGAACAGGTCTGGATTTCCGTACGCGATGCCGATCGGGTCGATGTCTACGATACGGAAAGCTTCCAAAGGCTGACGAGCCTGCCGGCGAAAAAGCCATCGGGCATTTTTTTGACGGCGCGCGCCAATCGGATTGGACTATAGCGTCATGGTGCCCGCGCAATCTCTGTCGCGGCAGGAAACGGATCTGTTGAACCGCTATCAACGGGACTTCCCCCTGGAGCCGCGGCCCTTTGCAGCCATGGCCAAGGCGATGGCGATGAACGAGGATGATATGCTGGCCATGCTGGCCGATTTGCAGGATCGCGGTGTTTTGGGCCGGGTTGGCGCCACGGTGCGGCCCAATCGCGCTGGTGCGTCCACCCTGGCCGCCCTGGCGGTGCCCCCCGCACGGTTGGATTCGGTCGCCGGTCAGGTCAGCGCCATGGCGGCGGTCAATCACAACTACGCCCGCGAACATGAATACAATTTGTGGTTTGTGCTGACAGCGGCCGATAACGCCGAGCTTGATCGGGTGCTGACAGAAATTCGGGTTGCGACCGGTCTATTGCCCATCAAGTTGCCGCTGGAGGCGGAGTATCACATCGATCTGGGGTTTCCCCTGTGATCGAGATCGACGACAAGGATCATCAGCTATTGACCCGTCTGGCCGACGGTCTGCCTCTGGTGCCAAGGCCCTATGCCGAGATCGGTGGACCATTGGATCTGTCCGAGGGAGAGGTAATCGCGCGCCTGCGCCGGCTGCTGGCGGGTGGCGTTATTCGTCGTCTGGGTCTGATTGTGCGGCATCATGAACTGGGCTATCGGGCCAATGCCATGGCGGTCTGGGATGTTCCCGACGATAAAGTCGACGCCCTGGGTGCCAAACTGGCGGCCTACGACTTTGTCACTTTGTGCTATCGCCGTCGTCGCCAGTTGCCGCACTGGCCCTATAATTTGTTCGCCATGGTGCATGGCAAGGCCCGGGCCCGGGTGCTGACACAGATCGATCAATTGAACGACCAGGTTGGTTTGCGAGCGCTACCCCGCCAGGTGCTGTTCTCCAACAAACGCTATAAGCAAAGTGCGGCCCGGTTCGGGACCGGGTTGGCGAAAGCCGGATGATGGCTCTTCTGGACGAGATCGACCGCCGTATCATCAATGCCCTGCAGGGCGGCTTTCCCATTTGCCCGGCCCCCTTTGCCGCCGCCGCCGAGACGATCGGCATTGGTCAGGATGATTTGCTCCAACGCCTACAGCGGATGCGCGCAGGTGGCTTGTTGAGCCGATTTGGACCCATGTATCACGCCGAAAAACTGGGCGGCGCTTTGACACTGGCCGCCATGGCGGTGCCGGAGGATCGCTTCGAGACAGTAGCCGCACAGGTCAACGCCCACCAGGAGGTGGCCCACAATTATGCCCGCGAGCACCATTTGAACATGTGGTTTGTTCTGGCCACGGAACAGGGCGCACGGATCGGCGAGGTACTCGCCGAAATCGAAGCGGAAACCGGATTGACGGTCTTCAATATGCCAAAACGGGAAGAATTTTTTATCGGCTTGCGGTTTGAGGCATGAACACACCCGACGACATCGACCGGCGCATCATCGTTGCCACTCAGGGCGGGTTGCCCCTGGTCGCCGAGCCTTACCAGGCGGTTGCCGACGAACTTGGCCTGGCGGTGGACGAGGTCATGGCACGCATGCAGGCAATGTTGGATGGCGGCCTGATCCGAAGGATCGGCGCCGTGCCCAACCACTATGCCCTGGGCTACCGCGCCAACGGCATGACGGTCTGGGATGTACCCGATGATGCCATCGCCGAACTGGGCGAACAAGTTGGTGCTTTGGATTTTGTCTCCCACTGCTACCACAGGCCCCGGCATTTACCCCATTGGCCCTATAACCTGTTTGCCATGGTGCATGGCCGCGACCGGGACGAAGTATCGGGAAAAACCGCCCGGATTGCGAAGTTGATGGGGGTCAAGGACCGCGGCCACCAGATTCTCTACAGTCACCGTATCTTGAAGAAGACGGGTATGCGTTTCACGACCTGAGATTGTCTGCAACCGACCGTGTGGCCGTCTTAATTATGGGGGATAGGTCTTTGTTCCGTATTAGCCAGTATATGCGCGAAATTATCTCACCTACGCCCGTGGCGGCGAAACGCGCGCCCGGCGGGCCTGTGGTGATCTGGAATCTGATCCGGCGTTGCAATTTGAACTGCAAGCATTGTTACTCGATCTCTGCCGATACGGACTTTGCCGGCGAATTGAGTAAGGACGAGATATTTACGGTGATGGCGGACCTGTCGGCCTTTGGGGTGCCGGTGTTGATCCTGTCCGGGGGCGAGCCGTTGCTGCGGCCGGATATTTTCGAGATTTCGGCCAAGGCCAAGGAAATGGGTTTTTACGTGGGACTGTCCACCAACGGCACCCTGATCGACGAGTCCAATATCGATGCCATTCAGGGTGCGGACTATAATTATGTGGGTATCTCCCTCGATGGCATTGGTGCCACGCATGATGCGTTTCGCCGCCGGCAGGGTGCCTACGCCGCCTCTGTCAAAGGCGCGCGGCTCTGTCTTGATGCCGGGATCAAGGTCGGCCTGCGTTTTACCATGACCCTGGATAATGCCCATGAATTGCCCAACCTGCTGGCCATGGTGGAAGATCAGCAAATCGACAAGTTCTATCTATCACACCTGAATTACGCCGGGCGGGGCAACCGCAACCGCGCCGACGATGCCCAGCATGCCACGACGCGCCAGGCCATGGATCTTTTGTTCGACACCGCCTGGGAGCATGCGCAGCGGGGGTTGGAAACGGAATTCGTCAGCGGTAACAATGATGCCGATGGGGTTTATCTATTGTTCTGGCTGCAGCGATGCTTTCCCGAACGCCCCGACCTCTTCGCACATATGCAGGCCAAACTGGAGCAGTGGGGTGGCAATTCTTCCGGCGTCAATGTCGCCAACATCGATAACCTGGGCAATGTGCACCCTGATACCATGTGGTGGCATTACGACCTGGGCAACGTGCGTCAGCGCCCCTTCTCGAAAATCTGGCCGGACACCACGGATCCAATCATGGCCGGTCTGAAACAAAGCCCGCGCCAAATCAAAGGCCGCTGCGGCGGATGTCAACACTTCGCCATCTGCGGCGGCAACACGCGGGTAAGGGCCTTGCAATTGACGGGCGATCCCTGGGCCGAGGACCCTGCCTGCTACCTGACGGATCAGGAGATCGGCATCGAGGCGGGCGGTGAACGGCTGGCCGTGACCCCCTACACCAGGGAGGCACACCGTGCGCTGGGTCTGTAACATAGCCTTGCCGTTGGCCTTGGCGCTAACCCCTGTCTCTGCGGCAAGCGCGGGAGATGCAACAGCGCTCTACGCCAAGCATTGCGCAAGTTGTCATGGCACCGATCGCCTGGGACTAAGTGGGCCGGCGCTGTTGCCGCAGAATTTAAAACGGTTGCGCCAGCCTCAGGCGGTCAAGGTGATCGCCAAGGGCCGCATCGCCACCCAAATGCCGGGTTTTGAGCATGTTCTGGGCCAGGATGAAATCGGCGCGCTGGCAAAGCTGATCTACACCCCTTTGCCCGTGCAGCCGTTTTGGCTGGCGCCTCAGATCGAGTCCAGTCGGGTGCTGGATCGCATTGCCCTGAACCTGCCGGACAAACTGGTCTTTCAGGCCGACCCGTTGAACCTGTTCGTGGTCGTGGAAGCGGGCGATCATCATGTCAGCATTGTGGATGGCGACAAGTTTGAAGTTTTGCACCGTTTTAAAAGCCGCTTTGCCCTGCACGGCGGACCGAAATTTTCACCGAACGGCCGCTTTGTCTATTTCGGCTCCCGCGATGGCTGGATCAGCAAGTTCGATCTGCATACTTTCCGTCTGGTGGCCGAGATCCGCGCCGGCATCAACATGCGCAACATCGCCATATCCGGCGACGGCAAATACCTGGCCGCGGCGAACTATCTGCCGCACTCCATCGTCCTGCTGGATGCCCATGATCTCACCCTGTTGAAGGTGCTGCGGGCGACTGATTGGCGTAAGAAGAAATCTTCGCGCGTCTCCGCCATCTATCAGGCCCGGCCGCGGAATTCCTTCATTGCCGCCCTGAAGGATGTGCCGGAAATTTGGGAGATCTCCACCGACCCCAACGCCCCGGCCGTGATCACTGGTCTCGCCCATAGCAACGAACAGGGCCGAGAGGAAAGCTTGAGCGACAACAAGGGCCTGTTCGCCCTGCGCCGGATCATGGTGGATGAACCCCTGGACGATTTCTTTTTCGATCCCGCATACCGCAATTTGATGGGTTCGTCCCGGGACGGCACCAGCGGCGTGGTCGTAAATTTGAACGTCGGCCGGACGATCCGCACGGTTGGTCTGCCCGGTCTGCCGCATCTTGGTTCCGGCATCACCTGGCAATGGCAGGGCCGGCCCGTCATGGCGACGCCGCATCTCCGGGGCGGCCGGGTTTCCGTAATCGACATGGAAGAATGGACGGTGATAAAAAGCATCGAAACCAAAGGCCCCGGCTTCTTCATGCGCAGTCATGAAAACAGCCCCTATGCCTGGGTAGACGTTTTTTTTGGTCCGAACCGCGACCTGATGCATATCATTGACAAACGCAGCCTGGAAATCGTGAAAACGTTGCGTCCGTCACCGGGCAAGACGGCGGCCCATGTGGAGTTTACCCGCGACGGTAGTCACGCCGTGGTTTCGATCTGGGATATGGACGGGGCCCTGGTGGTATATGATGCGCAAACCTTGCAGGAAGTGAAGCGTATTCCCATGGTCAAGCCGTCTGGCAAATACAATGTCTACAACAAGATCACCCTCTCCAGCGGGACCTCCCATTAAGGGTCGTCGCAGAAGTAGGGGTGAAGGTGCGCGGCGGGCTGACAGCCTGTTGATCGTCGTTGGCCATGGCACAGGCAGTCCGGCCGGTGACGCGGCGCTACACCGTTTTGTCGCGGAACTGGCGAGGCGGGGTATCTTCGCCGCGGTCAAGGCCGCCGTGCTGCGTGGCGGACCCAGTTTAGCCGATGCTGTCCATGGCGTCGACGGAGGATCAGCCCGCCTGCTGCCGTTCTTGATGAGTGGCGGCGTGACCTTTCGCGAGCGTCTGCCCGAAGCGTTGGCGGAAGTGCCGCAGCCTGAGAGGCCACTGTTGTTGTATCCGCCCCTCGGCTTCAGTCCGAATCTGTCCGGCCTGCTTGCCAGGCGTGGCGAAAACGCGGCCGGGGAAGCATCCTGGCCAGTCGCGGAGAGCCATCTGCTGTTGATTGGCCATGGCTCCCTGCGGGACCCCGGCTCGGCCCAGACGACCCACTTTCACCAAAAGCGAATTGCCGCCCAGAAGACATTCGCTAGTGTCCTGGTTGCATTTCTGGATCAACCCCCGCATCTGCATGATGTGCTGGCCAATCATGCGGGGCCATTGCTGGGCGTCGGGCTATTTGCCGGCGAGGGTCAGCATGGCGCCCGTGACATGAGCCAGGCCTTCGCGCAGGCCGCCTGCCCGGCCAGCTATTGCGGCGCCATAGGCGGTGATAACGGCCTCGTTGGTCTGGCCGTGCACCATTTGGCGCAAGAGCCCTTGCTGGTCAGCCAGAGAAGTTTTCACTTAATTGGTGCGGCGAACGCGACTTAAGTGACGGCTGCAATTACTCTATTCTGAAGGATCTGGGCTTTTTTTGATTGACTGGGCCTAGCGCGTGGCTTGGCTTTGGTTCGGATCTTTGACGCCGGTCAAGGCGTCCCCCGATGTCGGCAGCTAACCTTTGGCCGGCAAGGGCGAGGTGTTGGTTTGACTGCAGATCCAAGAGTATCGAGGCCGCGCAAGCACGAACCGCTATCTCTGGAGCTAATTCCTGAGAATCTCTTGCGCGAACCCATCGAGTACATATTTGCCGATCATTACAGGCTGCGTCAGATCATTGCCACCATGGACCGGTTCTTGACCGAGGGCGTCTTTGCATTGCCACTTGCCACGGGTGCCGGCCCGGACATAACGGTGATCCAGGCTTATCTGCACGACGATTTACCAAAACATATCGCGGACGAGGAAGAGGACTTATTCCCCCATCTGGAACAATACTGTCAGAACGATGGTGATGCGAAGCAGATACTCGCCACCCTGCGCCAAGAGCATGCGGATAACTTTACTCTGTTGCCACCGGTCATGGCGGGCCTTGATAATTTATTGGCGGGCGCGGCGGTGCTGGAACGCGAGCTTTTCGAAACGTCAGCCGCCCGCTTCGTGGAAACCCAACGGCGACACGTTATCTGGGAAAACAACATCATCCTGCCCTTGGCCCGGCGCTTCATTAAGGCCGATGATATGGTAATCATGGGCCGTAGTATGGCCGCCCGTCGGAATATCGTATTCCCCGGATAGAGCCATTTTCAATTAATTGGAGTCGTGAACGCGGTGTAAGCAAGCGGCTTCAATTGCGCTATTCTGAAGATGCCGGGCACCTCGGGTCCAAAGGCGTTCAGCATCTGTAAATTCGGGTGATTTCGAAAATGGGCTAGCCGTGATTTTTTTCCGCCACCTGGAAGGCTTCAACCGGCGCAATGGTTAGGCATTCGAAATTGGCACTTTTGATGCGGTTACACAATTCGTGGGCTTGATGCTCGTTCATGCCATGCACCAGGGCCCGGTAAAATACGGCCTGGCCGCTTTCAACAGTATCGATGGACGTCTTTGCCTCGGTCAACAGATCGGGCAGCACACCGGTTAATTTGCGCAGGCGCCCGCGGGCCGAGGCAACCTGATCGAAGGCACCTATCTGCACGGACCAGGCTATTCCAAAACGGGAAGTGTCCGCATTTGTGGCGACGTCGACGGTCGGGGGCAGAGGCTTGTACCGGGGCAGCGGCACGTGGCCAAAGCCGTCCATGCGGCCCCGCGGACGAACGAATTGACTGGGCAGCCCCTGCTCGCCCCCGCGCTGCAAACGTTCGAAGCCGTTCGCCAGAAGCTTACGCATGCGCTGGTCCCGGCTGTCGGCAGAACGACCGCCGAACAAAACGCCAACCAGGCGCCCTTCATCCCGGCTGGCCGTGGCCACCAGGTTAAAGCCCGAGGCGCGGATATATCCGGTCTTGAGACCGTCGACGCCCTGGACGTTGCCAACCAAATTGTTGTGGTTGCGAAAAACCTTGCCTCCGTAGGAGAACGAGGTCTCGGAGAAATAGTCAAAATGCTGCGGAAAATCGCGCCGTATTGCCAAGGCCAGCCGTGCCATATCCCGTGCTGTCGATAGCTGGCGGCGGTTTGGCAGGCCGGAGGCATTGCGGAAGGTGGTTCGGCTCATACCCAGATCCCGGGCTCGTCGCGTCATCATCAACGCAAATTTGAACTCGCTGCCGGCAATGGCTTCGGCAACGACGGTGGCGGCATCATTGGCTGATTTGGTCACCAGGGCCATGATCGCCTGACGCACGGTAATGACGTCGCCACTGCGGAGACCCAGCTTGGAAGCAGGTTGTCCCGCCGCCCGGCGGGACGTCTTCAATGGTTGTTCCAGGCTCAACTTGCCTTTGTCCAGCGCCTCGAACACCATGTACAATGTCATGATTTTGGTCAGGGAGGCAGGATATTTGCGGGCGTCGGCGTTGCGTTCTGCCAGAACGCGGCCATCATTACCGTCCACCACCAGTTCGGCATAGCGTGACTGCGCCGCCGCCGAAGGCGCCGCCAAATACGCCGATATCACCAAAGCGCCGGTAATCGACAATATCCATGCCGCCACGGGCCCTTTGCGGAGACGACCGAGATCAGTCATGAATGCATGTCAGGCGGAGTTATAGCTGGAATGGTGGGCAAGAGTGACACAGGCTGTCCAGTGATTTAAAAATGCTATAATAAAGCTAAACGAATCATGATGAATAATAGGTAAATGTAGCCTGTTTTCGCAATGTTATTTTCGCAATGTTATTTTCCAATTTGACAAACCTCTTTGTAACCTTATCTAGCATGATCAATTATCTTTTGTCCAAGATCATTGGCCTATTTTGCTGTTTGTTGCAAAAATCATCTTCAACCGACGCGCCGTCCTGCGTCTGATTTGCCAACGGCGACGCCGTTGACGCCGCACGATGAGGCGTCCGCCTGTCAATGCCCGGGTGGTTTATATCGCAGTGCAAAGAAATTTTATGCTGCGCTGCACAAATAGTCTTGACATTCGGCGCTTACTGCCTATTTTGATATTATGTTGCACTGCAGCATAATGGATTTTAGCAGGTTTCGGCATCATCGGGTTCGCGGTCCCGCAGGCCTTTCTGGCTATGGACAGCACCGGCTGGCGGAATCCAGATGACACCAACAAAATAGAGAGATTTTATCATGAATACCAAGAGCACCAAACAGGACAAGGTTACCGACGGCGCCACCAAAGCGGCCGAGACCATTGTTGCGGCCGGCCAGGAGACCATTCGCAACTTCGCCAAAGCCAGCACCGAAAGCTATGAAAACGCTTTCGCCGGCATGCGCACCAAGGCCGAAGGCTTGGTCGAGGGCTACGATGAAATTGCCGCCAGTGGCAAGGAAAGCATTGAGGCCTGGAGCGCGGCCAGTACTGCCTATGGCAAAGGCGTGGAAGCCATCGGCGGCGAATGGTTGAATTTCGCCAAAAAGATGCTGGATGAAAACGTGCAGGTGACCAAGGCGATCATGGGCGCCAAGTCCCTGAACGAAGTGATGGATCTGCAATCCGAATTCGTGCGTGGCAGCTTCGACGGCCTCATGGCCCAGAGCACCAAGGTTGGTGAACTGGCGACCAAGGTAGCCCAGGATGCGGTTGAGCCCATCAATGCCCAATTCACCACGACGGTGGAAAAGTGGCACAATAAAACGGCGTAATCGCCGCATGGCAGCCCTTCCCATTGGGCGGGGCACAGAGAGAAGGGTCCGGTTCCTCCCACCGGGCCCTTTTTCTATGCCTATGTCTAGGGCTCGGCACACCGCCGGGTCTTTTTTTATTTTTGCTCTTTCTAAATAACTTCAATCTACTATCGTATAGATCCCCCTTCCAATATGGTGGAAATGGCCGATATGATAGACCAGTGGCATAGTTCAATTTGGCTCGGCCGAATTGGGTTGGGCCATGAGCAGGAGTCCCGAGCGGCATGAGTGATCCGAACGGCAACAACGGCACCGAAGATGGCGGCGGTCAAAACGGCGGCAGTGGCACCGATGTGGTCACCAAAACCAAACCAAAGACGAAAAAGCCGTCCATGTACCGTGTCTTGCTATTAAACGACGATTACACACCGATGGAGTTTGTGATCCATGTCTTGGAGCGCTACTTTAACAAGGACCAACAGGAAGCTACCCAAATCATGCTGCATGTGCACCAGAAGGGGATTGGTGTCTGCGGCGTCTTCCCATTTGAAATAGCGGAGACAAAGGTGATGCAGGTGACCGATCTCGCCCGCAAGAACCAGCATCCGCTGCAATGCACAATGGAAAAAGTCTAGTGGCATCATTCGCGACGGAACTGGAACAAAGCCTGCATCGGGCGCTGCGTAGCGCCAACGATCGCCGGCATGAATTCGCAACCCTGGAACATCTGTTGTTGGCCTTGTGCGATGACAACGATGCCCGCGCTGTATTACGTGCCTGTAATGTGGAGATTGACCAATTGCGCCTGCAATTGACCTCCTATCTGGACGAAGACCTCGCCAGTTTGACGGTCGAGGAAGAGGAGGAGGCAAAGCCTACGGCCGGCTTCCAACGGGTCATCCAGCGCGCTGTCTATCACGTGCAATCGTCGGGCCGGGACGAGGTCACGGGCGCGAATGTTCTGGTCGCCGTCTTTGCCGAACGCGAGAGCCACGCAGTATTCTTCCTGCAGGAACAGGATATGACGCGGTTGGACGCGATCAGTTATATTTCCCATGGGGTGGCGAAGACGCCCGGCCTGAGCACCGAGCGGACCGTGCGCGGAACCGAGGAAAAGGACGAGGAAGCAAGCGGCGTCAAATCCGGCGACGAGGCGCTGGCGGCCTATTGCATCGATTTGAATGAAAAAGCGCGCAGCGGCCGTATCGATCCGGTCATCGGGCGGGAAGAGGAATTGGAACGGACCATCCAAATCCTCTGCCGGCGGCAAAAGAACAACCCACTGTTGGTCGGCGACCCTGGTGTTGGCAAGACCGCCATCGCCGAAGGCCTGGCCCGCCGTGTCGTGCTGGGTGAGGTGCCCGAAGTTCTGCGGAATACCACGATCTATTCCCTGGATATGGGTGCCCTGTTGGCCGGCACCCGCTATCGTGGTGATTTCGAAGAGCGCCTGAAGGCGGTTATTCAGGAATTGGAAAACCACGAGGACGCCATTCTGTTCATCGACGAAATCCATACGGTGATCGGCGCCGGCGCGACCTCCGGTGGCGCCATGGACGCTTCCAATATGTTGAAGCCGGCCTTGGCCAGCGGCACCATCCGTTGCATGGGCTCCACCACCTACAAGGAATACCGCGGCTATATCGAAAAGGACCGCGCGCTGTTGCGCCGCTTCCAGAAGATCGACATCAACGAGCCAAGTGTCCCGGATGCCATCAAAATCCTGAAAGGTCTGAAACCGTATTTCGAGGATTATCATCACATCCGCTACACCGGTGATGCGATCAAGGCGGCGGTCGAGCTGTCGGCGAAATATATTAATGACCGCAAGCTGCCAGACAAGGCGATCGACGTGATCGATGAAGTTGGCGCGGCGCAAATGTTGTTGCCGGAAAGCCGGCGCAAAAAAACCATCTCGGTCAAGGACATCGAGACCGTGGTGGCCAAGATCGCGCGCATCCCGCCGAAGACCGTGTCCAAGGACGACCGGGCCAGCCTGGCCAATCTCGATGGCGAACTGAAAGACGTCGTATTCGGCCAGGACCAGGCCATCGAAGCCCTGGCGACCGCCCTGAAGATGTCCCGCGCTGGCCTGCGCGAGCCTGAAAAACCGATCGGCAGCTATCTGTTTTCCGGCCCCACCGGGGTCGGCAAGACCGAAGTCGCGCGACAGTTGGCGAAGATCATGGGCATGGAGATGGTCCGCTTCGACATGTCGGAATATATGGAGCGGCACACGATCAGCCGCCTGATTGGCGCCCCGCCCGGCTATGTGGGTTTTGATCAGGGCGGCATGCTGACCGACGCCATCGATCAGAACCCCCATGCGGTTCTGCTGTTGGACGAGATTGAAAAGGCCCATCCGGATCTGTTCAATATTCTGCTACAGATCATGGACTACGGCAAACTGACCGATCACAACGGCAAGCATGTGGATTTTCGCAATGTGGTCCTGATCATGACCACCAATGCCGGTGCCGCGGAGATGTCGAAGATGGCCATTGGTTTTGGCCGGGATACCCAGATTGGCGCCGATGAAGAGGCCATCAACCGCCTGTTCACGCCTGAGTTCCGCAATCGTCTGGATGCCACGATCAGCTTCTCGGCATTGCCGCCGGAAGTAATTTCCAAGGTGGTCGATAAATTTGTCGGCGAGCTGAGCGACCAACTGGGCGAGCGCAAGGTATCCATCGACCTAAGCGTAGCCGCCCGCGACTGGTTGGCGGAAAAAGGCTATGACCAGCTTTATGGCGCCCGTCCCCTGGGCCGGATAATCCAGGACAAAGTGAAGAAACCGCTGGCCGATGAACTGCTGTTCGGCAAATTGGCCAAGGGCGGCCAGGTGACGATTGATGTGGCCGATGGCAAATTAAGCTTTGAATTCAAGGCCCTTGAGAAAAAACCAAAGGCCGGCAAGAAAGCCGATGGTGGTGGCGAAGGTCCGGCCGGCCCGGAAACCCCCCGCGATGACAAGATCCCGGAACTGGTGACCTGATCCCGCGTTGCCCCGATGATAGGAGCGTGTCGTCATGGCTGAATTGCCGCAATTTTTGCTAATCGTCAGCGCCGAGATCGACCCGTCGGTCGAAGCAGCCTGGAACCGATGGTATGACGAGGAGCATTTGCCCGATGCCCTGGCCTGTCCCGGTGTCTTGCGGGGCAGCCGCTATGTCTCGGCTGGTAACGCCAGCTTGACCAGGGATGGCGGCAAGTCCCAATCTTCCGCCAAGACCTATATGGCGGTCTATGAATTGCGTGGCCCGGAAGCCCTGGAGACGCCGGAATTCATCGAGATGCGCGGCTGGTATCAGTTTACCGACAAAATTACCGCCCGAACCCAGGTTTTTCAGCGGCTATAGATCGAGACCATCGTCCGCGCCGGCTGAATTCTGTCCAATGACCGTAAAGAATGAAGCGGATTTGGGCTGCTGCGGCAGTTCCACTTCCAAGGGCACCATGCGGGCCGTCCGGCTCGCCTGTCCGCGCACGATGGTGCCCTCCAGTGATGACGGCATGGGATTGCGGGCCACCGGCACCGCGTCGGCGGCGCTATAGACACAAAGGTAGATGGCGCGGCGGCGGCTGGTGGACAGGTTGGCTTCGCTGCCGTGCTGCAGGCGGGTATGCATCAGACAGACGGCACCGGCTTTCCCTTCGATGGGAATCTGGCGGGCCAGATAGTCCGTCTCCAAAGCCGGTGCGACCATGCCCGTGAAGACGCCGTCCTGGAACAGGCTGTCGATCGTACCCCGGTGGGTACCCGGCACCACCATCAGGCAGCCATTGCCCATATCCACATCGTCCAGCAACAACAACGCCGTTATGACATCGTCATTGGTATGCGGGGTGTAGCAAAAATCCTGGTGATAGCGCACCACGGTCTGGCTGCCCGGCAGTTTCGAGTTGATCTTGCAATGGTGATATTTCACGTTCGGTCCGATCAGATCGGCGACCATGTCGACCATGGGCGCATCGGTCATGACGGCATGGAAATCAGCGGCAATTTCGGCCGGGTTGTTGATCCGCCGCAAGGCCGGTTGCGCGGCGGAATGCTCCTCGCCCATGTCAAAGCGTGGCCGGCCATCAACCGTGGGGGGGCCATAGGGTTCACTATGGGCGCGGCTTTCCTCTCCCCAGTCATCCATTTGCCGGCGCAACCGGGCCAGAGTTTGGGCGTTGACCGCGCCATCCACCACCAGGTAGCCGTCCCGCCAGAATTCCGCCTGTTGCGTCGGGGAAAGGATTTTTCCTGGCATGGTCATTGCGTCACCCTTCCAAATCTTGGTTCGTTCTTTTAACCATGAAGTCATGCCTTCGTCCAGGTTCCATCGCCCCGCCGGGCAAACTTCCCCTACGCAAGCGCAAGGTTCTGTGCCAGCATGACGGCATTGTTTACAGCACAGGTTCGTCATGCGTCTGAAGGACAAGGTCGCCATCGTCACCGGTGCGGGACAGACCGAAAGCGGCGGCATGGGCAACGGCCGGGCCACCGCCATCACCTTTGCCCGTGAGGGCGCGACGCTCATGTTGGCCAATCGTTCCCGCCCGTCCCTGGACGAGACCGTGCGGCAAATCCGGGCGGAAGGCTTTCCGGTCGAAAGCATGCTGGCGGACATCACGAAGGAAGAGGATTGCCGCAGGCTGATGGCCGCTACGGAAGCGGCGTTTGGCTGCATCGATATCCTGCACAACAACGTCGGCGCCGGCACGGTTGACGGTGACACGGCAGAACTGGACCTGGCGGCCTGGCGGCACTGCCTGGATCTCAATTTAAGCGGCGCCATGTTGTTGTCCAAGCATGTACTGCCCAGCATGCGGGCCCGGAAATCCGGCTGCATCACCCATACCAGTTCCATCGCATCGGTCGCCTCTTTGCCCCTGATTGCCTACAAGGTGTCGAAAGCCGCCTTGAACGAATTTTGCCGCTGGCTGGCCTTTGAGAACGGGCCCTACAATATTCGTTGCAACGTGCTGCTGCTGGGTCTTTTGGATACGCCGACAGCGATCGAGATGTACCATGGAACCAGCGGCGACCCGCGCGACAAGATCAGACGGGAGCGCGCGGCGCGGCCACCCCTGCGCCGCATGGGAAACGCCTGGGACGCGGCCAATGGGGCACTTTTTTTGGCCTCCGATGCCGCCTGCTATATTACCGGTGCCGTCATTCCCGTGGACGGCGGCCTAGGCACAAAGGTTGGGGTATGAGCGAAATCGAGGATCTGGAACAACGTCTGGTGACCCTGGAAAGCCATATCGCCCATCAGGACGGCACCATCGAGGATTTACATGCCATGGTGAACGCCCAATGGACCGGGATCGAGGCCCTGCGGCGGGAACTCGACCAATTGCGCGGGCGTCTGCTGCGTCTGGAGGGCGAAATGGAAACCGACCACCCCGATGATCGACCGCCGCCGCATTATTAGACCTCGTTCGAGATTGACCGGGCCACTCGAAGTGAGCCTAGCAGAATGGCGAAAAAAAAATCAATAAACTCATCTTCAACCATCGCATATTGATCTTGCTTGGCTCGTTCGCGCTTGCGGTGATCGGCGCGATGCTCGTTGCGCCGATCCCCCAGGATCTGGGCTATCATGCTTTTGCCGATACGCGTTCGGGCCTGGGCATACCGAATTTTGGCGACACTGTCTCGAACCTGGGCTTTGCCGTGGTAGGCATTTGGGGACTTTGGCTGGTACTTGGCCGGGTTGGGAAGGATATTTTCAGCGATCGCGCCGACGCCTGGCCCTATATCGTCTTTTTTATCGGCATCGCTTTCGTCAGCCTCGGGTCGGCCTACTACCATCTCGCCCCCGATAACGACCGGCTATTTTGGGACCGGCTGCCGATGACGATCGGCTTCATGGCGATCTTCAGCGCGCTCGTTGCGGACCGGATTCATCAACCCATTGCGACACGTCTACTGCTGCCATTGCTGGTATTGGCGGGCTTGCTCTGTTTGCTCTATTGGAATTGGACCGAAGCGCGGGGCCATGGCGATCTCAGATTTTACGGACTTGTACAGCTCTATCCGATGGTCGCACTGCCGCTCATCCTCTGGCTGTTTCCAAGGGCCCACTACACGGCCGGCAACTATCTGTTCTGGGTGATCTTTTGGTACGCGCTCGCCAAGGTTCTGGAGGTTTTCGATCGTGAAATCTTCTCCCTTCTCGGCCATGCGGTAAGCGGGCACAGCCTTAAGCATTTAGCGGCGGCTGTTGCGACATTCGTCGTGGTTCGCATGATTGCCGTCAGACATGGTGCGCCGATGACGACGAAATAGCACAACGTGACCTGGTGACATCAACGGCGCGGGTGGTCCAGTAATTCGATTAATATCGAACAGGGTTTAATCAATCGATGGGTACAAAGATGCAGTGGCGGATTTGGCTGTCGATGGCTTTCGAGAGGTGGCCCTTGCCGGAGACGTCTTCGACCAGGATGACCTCGCCGGCGGCGATGATGCGGCTTTCACCATCGGAGGCGGTAATCTGCACGCCGGCGTCCAGGTTGATGATGTATTGGCGGCGCGGGGCGGAATGCCAGTCGAGTTCGTAGGTCGGCTGCACCTTGCGAAAGATGATGCCCGTCGCGGGCAGCCGTTCCGAAAACTGGCCGCCCGGGCCTTCTTCAACCCATTCAACCTGAATGTCGCGAAAGTGCGATTGGCCATCGTCGTCTTCGTACAGGTTATGGATGCGCATGTGTCTAAGGTCTCCCCGTCAATTCCAAGATTTACCAGGATGCGCACAAGTCGCGGCGCTGGCAAGACCGGACAGATCAGATGTTACCGACGGGAGGCAACGCATACCGTTGTTGGTTGGGGGCGGCTTGCGTTATACTGGAACAATCGGAGCCGCCGTTGCCCTGGCTCCGAATTTTTTTGCCTTGGCGAATCCTGATGAACGTGCCCAAAAAAGTAACCATTGAATCCGGATACGGTTGGTGGGTGGCCATTGCCTCGACCCTGATGATCACGGTCTCGTTCGGATCCACCTACCTTGTCGTGGTGGGTCTGAAACCCATCGCGACCGAATTCGGCTGGCCCCGGCAGATCCCCTCGGCCGGCTATTCCGCCGCCCTGCTTGGCGCCGGGGTGGGCGGCATTCTCATGGGCCTATGGTCTGATCGCCGGGGCATGTCCGGACCGGCCCTGACCGGGGCCGTCTTTGTCGGCCTGGGCCTGCTGGCGATTTCACGAAGCAACTCTGCCGTTACCTTTTTGGGCGCCCATCTGTTGATCCTGGGATTGCTGGGCAACGGCGCCATGTTTTCACCCCTGTTGACCAACGTCACCCACTGGTTCGACCGCCGCATGGGCATCGCGGTGGCCGTGGTCTCCGGTGGGCAAAGTCTGGCAGGCGCCATTTGGCCACCGATTTTCCGCTACGCGATTGAGCAATATGGCTGGCGGGACACTATGTTCGCCTATGGCCTGTTCTGTTTTGCCGTACTGATCCCGCTGTCCCTGGTCATGCGCCGGCCCAGTCCCCGGATGGTCAGAGGCGGCGCGGCGGCGGACAAGGCGGCGCGGGCCGCCCAGGTGGGGCAAAGACAGCCGCTGGTGCTGGGTTTGCCGCCCAATACGGCCTTTGCCCTGCTGTGCATGGCGATCATCGGCTGCTGTGTGGCCATGTCCATGCCCATGGTTCACATTGTCGCCTATTGCAGCGATCTTGGTTTTTCCGCCGCCCGCGGCGCCGAAATGCTGTCGATCCTGTTGTTCAGCGCCTTTCTCTCGCGCCTCGCCTATGGCTGGCTGTCGGACCGTATCGGTGGCTTGAAGACCTTGTTGCTGGGTTCGTCCCTGCAACTGCTGGGCCTCGCCTGTTTCATGTATGTGGATTCCCTGGAAGGGCTGTATCTGGTCTCGATCTTCTATGGCCTTGGCTATGGCGGCATCGTGCCCATGTACGCCATTATCATCCGGCAACTGTTTCCCGATTCCCAGGCCGGCTGGCGCATTGGCGTGATCTTTCTGTTCGGTACCGGCGGCATGGCCCTGGGCGGCTATCTGGGCGGCTTGATCTTCGATCAGACGGCGACCTACCGGCTGGCCTTTCTGACCGGTGTCGTCTTCAATCTGGCAAACCTGGTTCTGGTCGGCTTCATGGTCCGGCGCCATGGTCGGCGCGGCGGCCGCCACGGCCGGATGATTCCGGCGGCGGCATAAAAGACGGTGATGGAAACCGGCTAGGTCCGCTGCGCTAGCTTCCAGCAGTATTTTTCAAGCAGGACACAGAGCGCGGCAGCATTGATCAGGGTCATCACCGCGCCATGGGGACTCCGGAAGGGAATGGAGGAAACAGGCTGGTCCATTGGACCCAGTAGGCAGCGAGCATGATGCTGGTGCTTGATAGCATCGCAATTTTCCTTCGGTAGCCCCGCTGCCTGCCCCAAGGATCGGCCGCTGGCTTTGCGTCCCGCCGTCGCCGGCGGTTTGCCCTTTCGTGGACGTGTGTTCACGCACCACACCTGGTGTGCAGCTTGCCCGGTCGCCGCTACCGAATCATTATTGACGCAAACCCGTCGATCGGCCGGCATAATTTTTACTTCGTTGGAGACGCGAGCGCAGCTCAAGCAGCTGGTTCAATTGCTCTGGTCTGAAAATTCTGAGCACATTTGGATCAAATCTGCTCTAGGCTCGCAGCCGGAGCATTTCTTGTTTGATGGGAAACACGCGGTTCCCCGCACCCCGGCCCAACCTTGAAATGTACCGAGACACTGATTTTTGAAGGAAATTTCCATTATGGACGATCTACCCATCCTGCAGGTCCGCCGTATCGAAGCCAATATCATCAAGCCGATTTACCAGGAAATGGTTGCGGAACTGGGCGAGGAAAGAGCCCGGGAAATATTGAGCAAGGCCGTCAATACCGATGCGGTGCGCCAGGGCGCGGAATTGGCCGCCAGCACGGATCAGCCAAATAATCTGGAAACCTTCGCCACGCTGACGAGCCGATGGTCGAAGGGGGATGCCCTGAAGAAGGAACCGCTTCATTCTAGCCCGGAAAGGCTTGAATTCAACGTTGTCCGCTGCCGCTATGCGGAAATGTACGCGGAGATGGGCCTCTCGCATATTGGCACCATCCTGTCGTGCGGCCGGGACGGCTCCCTGTGCGAGGGTTATAATCCGCAGGTTACCCTGACCCGGACGCAGACCATCATGGGTGGCGCCTCGCATTGTGATTTTCGTTTCAAGATGACCCCGGATGGTTAGCCTATGAGACTCGCCGGGCGGCGCATACTGATCACGGGCGCGGCATCGGGCATCGGGCGGGCCAGCGCTGAACTGTTCGCCAGGGAGGGTGCGGCTCTGGCCCTGCTGGACCGTAACGACCATGGGTTGTCTGATTTTGATGCCGTCCCCTGTCACGCGGATGTCACGGACGTCGCGGCGGTTGGCGCGGCGGTCGCGGCGGCGATGAGCGGCCTGGGCGGTCTGGACGGCTTGGTCAACTGCGCCGGCAAGGATCAACTGGGGCGGTTGACCGAGATCGCGCCCGAAGCCTGGGGCGAGATCATCGCTGTCAACCTGACCGGCGCCGCCAATGTCTGCCGCGCCGCGGTCCCCGGTCTGCGGGCGGCGGGGGGCGGCACGATCGTCAATGTCGCGTCCGGCGCGGGCCTGTTTCCCCTGCCAAACCGCACGGCCTACTGCGCCGCCAAGGCCGGCCTGGTGATGTTTTCGAAGTCACTGGCCATGGAAGTCGCCGACGGCGGCATCCGCGTCAATGCGGTCTGCCCCGGCGCGATCGATACGCCCATGCTGGCCGGCTCTTACCAGAACGCCCCCGACCCGGTTGCGGAAAAGACCATGATCCAACAGCGCTATCTTTTGGGCCGGTTTGGCACACCCGGCGAAATTGCCGCGGCCATTCTATTTCTTAGCAGCACCGATGCCTCCTACATCACGGGCACGGCGATGGCTGTGGACGGCGGCCGCACCTTTTATTGAGCGGGCCCATTTTTGATATTGCTCTGGCTCGGCAAAGCGAACGGGGTGGCATTTCCAGTAGCTACCCTTTGGTGCTATCTGTTGGCCCCGGATCAGGGCATTGGCGCATGGACAGGGATAGATGAATGGGCGGGGCGGCGGAGCATAAGAAGGACGATGCCATGATCCTTGCGGGTATCAAGGTGCTGGATGTGGCCAGCTTTATTGCCGGGCCGGTCGCAACCACGGTCATGGCCGATTTCGGCGCCGAGGTGATCAAGCTGGAACCGCCAACGGGCGATGGCTACCGAAAACTGTCGACGCTGGCGGGCATGCCGCAGGCCGAGGAGCTTTATCACTGGCAGGTCGATAATCGCTCCAAGCGCGGCCTGCATCTGGATCTAACCCGCGAAGCCGGACGCGAGGTATTGTATCGGCTGGTCACCGAGGCGGACGTCTTCGTCACCAATTTCATGCCGTCCGTACGGGAAAAACTGGGTCTGCGTTATGAAGATCTGGCGCCCCTGAACAGCCGCTTGATTTATGGTTCCATGTCCGCCTATGGCGAGACCGGACCGGAGGCGGGCCAGACCGGTTTTGACACCACCGCCTATTGGGCCCGTAGCGGCCTGATGGATTTGGTGCGCCCCGATCCAGGCGGCGATCCGGCCCGATCCATGCCCGGCATGGGGGACCATCCTACCGGTATCGCCCTGCTGTCGGCGATCCTGCTGGCGCTCTACCGGCGCGAGCGCACCGGCCTTGGTGGCATGGCCCATACCTCGTTATTGGCCAATGGCGTCTGGTCCAATGCCTTCATGGCGCAGGCCGCCCTGTACGGGGCGGCGGTGCCCCAACGGCCCCGGCGGGAGGCGGCGACCAATGCCCTTTCGAACCATTATCAATGCAAGGATGGCCGCTGGTTCATTCTGACCGCCGCCAACGAGGAAAAGGAATGGACTCGATTTCCCAACGCCATTGGCCGTCCGGAACTGGCCACGGATCCGCGTTTTGTCGGCCAGCAGGAACGGCAACACAATGCCAGCGTTCTGGTCGCTATTCTGGATGACATATTTTCCCAGCAGAATATGGCGCATTGGCGCGCGG
Organism: Pseudomonadota bacterium; assembly: GCA_027623205.1. Taxonomy (GTDB): domain Bacteria; phylum Pseudomonadota; class Alphaproteobacteria. The sequence goes on from JAQBYC010000003.1 coordinate 99,036, forward strand.
CCTTCGCGGCGAGCCGGATCACGGTGGGGGAAGTGGCCAAGACCGAAGATATCCTGCACAGTGAACAAGCCCGCGCCGCCAGAATTACCGTGCCCGGTGCGGGCATTGGCGCAGGGTTAACCGTCGATAGCCCCTTGTGGGTCGAAGGCACGGCCAAGCAGGCGCCCCGCCCGGCGCCCCGGCTGGGCGAGCATACCTTGGATATTCTACGCGAGGCCGGCTACGACGAGGCCGGGATTGACGATTTGCGCGCCCGCGGCGCCCTGGGCCCGGATTTATAGAGAATTTTTTGGTTCATTGGAGTCGCGAACGCGGTTTAGGTAATTGGTGCAATAGCCCTATTCTAAAGGTTCCGAGCGCATTTGGATCAAATGTGCGCTGGCCACAAGAATTCAGATGAGGAGAAGATTTTGGTACGACTAGCTGATCTTGACGAGCCGGAGCGCTCGCACCTCGGCAATATACCCTGCCCCAAATTCGATACGGAGCCCTGGGTCAGCGGACCACCCTTGAAAGAACGGCGGGTCGCGATAATTTCCACCGCTGCCCTGCAACATCGCGACGACACGCCCTTTCAGATTGGCACCGGCAGCTATCGGGTCATTGCCGACGATACCCCGGCGAAGGATCTGGTGATGAGCCATATCTCCACCAATTTTGACCGCTCCGGCTTCGAGCAGGACCTGAACGTGGTGCTGCCCCTGGACCGCCTGCATGAAATGGCCGAGGCGGGCGAAATTGGGTCCGTGGCCCGCTTTCACTATGCTTTCATGGGTTCCACCGACCCCGTGCAGATGGAAGACGCGGCCCGCACCATGGCCGGACTGCTGAAAGCTGATGGCGTCGACAGCTGCCTGCTGCTTCCGGTTTGACCGTTGTGTACGCGCGCCGTGGGCGGGCTGGCACATTTTCTGGAAGACGAGGGCCTGGCGACGACGCAGATCAGCCTGATTCGTCCGCAAACCGAGAACACACGCCCACCCCGGGCTTTGTGGGTACCGTTTGAACTGGGCCGCCCCCTGGGCGCACCCAACGATCCGGCCTTTCAACTGAAGGTGTTGCGCGCGGTGCTGGCCTTGCTGGAACGGGCCGATGGTCCGGTTCTACTGGATGATTTTCCCGAGGACGCGCCTGCCGCTGTAGCGGCAAAGGACGGTGAAGGCTGGTTTTGTCCCATCAATCTGCCGCCGCCACCGCCTGATCTAGACGCCGGCGGCGGTTTCAAGGCCGCGATGGCAGCGGAGATTGGCAGCCTGACCACCTGGTACGATGTCGCATTGCGGCAGCGGGGACGCACCACCATGGGCCTGAGCGGCATGGCGGTCACTGAAATCACCGATTTTATCTGCGCCTTTCTGGACGGGCGGGTTCCGGACAATCCCCGCGACGATCAGAGCCTGGGGCAAAGCCTGAAATTTGCCGTGGAAGACCTGAAGGCCTTTTATCGGGAGGCCGCCGGGGCGCAGCCGGGGCACAATACGGGTCGGGAAATGAACGACTGGTTCTACGGCAATACCGCCGCGGGCAAGGCATTGTATGCTTTGTGGCCCATCGCCGACAATCTGGCGGCGCAGTTGGATGATGGTTTTATGAAGACCTTCGCCAATCTGTTGTTGATCCCTGCCTCGCAGAAGTACCGGGCAAAAAAGGAGGCCTGAGCATGACAACGAAACTGGCAATTCTGGACGACTATCAACGCGTCGCCCGGGAGATGGCCGATTGGTCCAGCCTGCCGGGGGAAGTGGAGATTACCGTGTTCGATGACAATCTGGCGGATCTGGACGCGGTGGCCGCCCGTCTGGCCCCTTTCGCGGTGGTGGCCGCCATGCGCGAGCGTACACCCTTTCCCCGGGCCCTGTTCGAGAAACTGCCGAATTTGAAGCTGCTGGTCACCACGGGCATGCGCAACGGCGCCATTGATGTCCAGGCTGCGGCGCATCATGGCGTTACTGTTTGTGGCACCGGTGGGCAGGCGGAGGCCACCGTGGAAATGATCTGGGCTCTGATCCAGGCAGTGGTGCGCAATCTGCCACAGGAGGACCGGGCCACCCGGGCCGGCAAATGGCAAACCAGCGTGGGCAGGACACTGGCCGGGCGCACTCTGGGCCTGGTCGGCTTGGGCCGTCTGGGCGCGCGCACGGCCGCCATCGCGAATTTATTCAATATGCGGGTTATTGCCTGGAGCGAGAATTTGACCATCGCGCGGGCCAAGGAATGCAATGCGGAACTCGTCTCGAAAGCCGAGTTGTTCAGACAGTCCGATATCGTCTCGATCCATCTGATCCTGTCCAAGCGCAGCCGCGGCCTGATCGGGGCCGATGACCTTGCCTTGATGAAGCCGGATGCCTATTTGGTCAACACCGCGCGTGGTCCCATTGTCGACGAGGCGGCCTTGCTTGAGGTATTGCAGGGTGGCCGCATTGCCGGCGCTGCCCTTGACGTCTTTGATCGCGAACCTCTGCCCGCGGATCATCCCCTGTTGAGCCTGGACAATACGGTCCTTTCGCCCCACATGGCCTATGTGACCGAGGAAAACCTGCGGCAATTTTACCAGGAAACCGTGGAAGACATTGCGGCCTGGCTGAACGGTCAACCGGTCAGGGTCTTGGAAGCGCCGTAGAGCAAATTCAATTGCAATATTCTCAATGTTTTTAGAATCGCGCAATTGATCCAATGGCTCTAATCTTAAAGAGGCAGAGCTTGGGTCCCTATCAACGCGGGTTGGTATAAGGGACCGGACCGCGCCGGCGGCGGCCCGGATAGGTGGCTACCAGGAAATATCCGAAAAATCGGCCATGCCCGCGCCAAGATCAATGGCCTGCATTTCGTACGATTTCCCGGACGACGTGGCGCTGGCAACAGCCAGATAAGCCGTGCGTTCCAGTATGGCGATGTGGGCAATCTGTTGTGGCGGCGAGACCCCCGCAAGCGGGAAGACGACGGTTTCGAACAGAGCCACTCGCGCGGAACTATCGGTGATATCCATGATGCAAAGCAGGCCGCATGGTTGCGCCATCATGCGGTCAAAGGTCATTTGCAGCTGTCCGGCAGCCCGTTCGCCGACTCCCGCCGCGAGGGTCTTGCCCGTCAGGTCATGCCCGAAATAGTTCTCCAATTCAGTACCCGCGAGACGGTAACGATAGGTGCCGTCGGGCGTCAGGTCGAGTAATACGATGCGCGGCAACAGATTTGGGATTTTGGCCGGATCAAATGCGCTGCGTAGAGGGCGAAAATCCTGACGCGGCAAAGCCAGCATATATGCGGCGAATTGCCTGGACTGTTCGTGCCGATGGGCAATGCCGCCACCCGCTGTCGGTCCGCCAGCATGGTCACCCATTGCGGCCTCACAATGCTCTTTGTTTTTATGAGTTACCCAAGAATGCAGAACATTTCTGGAAATATATCTAAAATTGTGAGAATTACAATAAGAACTGTAGGTCATATGGCGGTAGTATTTCGCAGTTCTAGGCTTAATAGTAATTTTTTATGAAACAATAATACTTGCCTATCCGGTTGACTCCCATGCCCACTAGATCTAGCGTTGGGCATGGATGTCCTTGCCCG
>JAQBYC010000200.1 GCA_027623205.1 Pseudomonadota bacterium
GGCTCTACTCCGGAGAATGGACCCACCCTACATTTAGTAGGTGTGGGTAACAACCGGATAGGCAAGGAAGAAAGTATTGTGTCGAAACAAGAAAAACGATTCATTTATGTTTCGGATGTGAATGACGCAGAGATGCTGTCCGCAAAATCGACCTGCAATGAGGCGGTCCGCCCGCCTAGCTAGGGTCTGACCCCGCTGAGGAAGCGAGGTTTCTCAAAGACGGCCACTCTGCCAATACCCCTTCCATTGACGCGATACCGGATGGCTTGCCGCTGCCGCGATCACCGTCAAAAACTGCCCGCCGGTGGCTACGCGGCGATGATCTTCGCGCCATGCCATTTCCCGCGCGTAGGAACCAAGATACCGACCGCTGATATGGTGGTGCGTCCCGATCTCCGCGCGGCGCAACCGGCTAAAGAATGACTCGGCCTGGTTCGTGCAACAGTCCTCGTCAACGAAATTGATCGAATGGTTGACCCGGCCCATTTCGTAGCTGGCGTGCAACTCATCCCAGCCCGCGGCTTCGTCCGCATATACCGTTGTGCCGCTGGCCACGCGGGCGCGGATTGTCGGCACTGACTGATCTTCGGACTTGAACACGAAAGGCAATGACCGGCCTTTGCGTTCCCGCATGATGACAACCACCTTGCGCTTGCCGGTTTGGTGCTCGGCAAGCCGCCTGTCGATCCTGTCGGCCTTCCTGTTGGCAGGCTTGATATGACCGCCAAAATACGCGCCGTCTACCTCGACCTGGCCGCTCAGTGTCGCGTCTTCCTGCTCCGCCGCCATGGCTTCGCGAAGCTTGTGCGCCATCACGAAAGCCGTCTTGTACTGGCAGCCCAGGTTGCGGCTCAGTTGCAACGCGCTCATGCCCTTGGCGCCGTTCACGAACAATGCAATGGCCAGCAGGTAATCCCGAAGATCCATCTTGCGGCTGGCGAATATGGTGCCGCTGGTGATGCTGAACTGAGCATGACAGGCCTTGCACTTGAAGATCGGGCGGGCGCGGTAGGTATAACAAGCCATGCAGCCACAGTCAGGGCAAACAGGCTCGCCGTCCGTGTCGGCCCAACGAATGGCCCTAAACGTCAGCCCCGCTGTTTCATCCGACATACGAGCAACCTTCGCCACGCTGAGAGTGCGGGCCTTGGCGGAAAGTAGGAAGTGTTGAGCCATTTGTCACCATCCTTAGTGCTTATACACTAAAAATGGTGACTATGCGTCATCTTGTCAAGAGCTAAGGCATCGCGTATAGTGACATTATCACTATACGAGGTGCAAAATGCCCGAACGTACCGATTGGGAAGCCAAGGCGCGAGGCCTGCTTCGGTCCGAAATGACGAAAAGGAATATTACCTATTCCCAACTCGCCGAAAGCATGGAATCAATTGGCGTTCACGAGGATGAACGCAATTTGAGAAACAAGGTGAGCCGTGGGAAGTTTACCGCTGCCTTCATGCTGCAATGCCTAGCCGCTATGGAGTGCTCTGCATTGCGTTTGGATTAGGACTCGCTCTTGCGCCTCCAACTCTAGCCCAGGAACAAAAGCCACCCGTTCTCGAAAGTCAGCCAAAACCCGCCCCAAAGGACGCCCATGACAGAGGCGGGGCCGGCGACAGCGTTGAAAAAGAACAGACCCCCGCCGAGCGCCTTACGCCCGCTCTCGATAAGATCGAGAGCGCGATCCGCGATATAGTAGTACAAGAACGAGAGAGCCAAAGCGAGCCCCCCGCAGATCACGAAATACGCGATTTGAAAGCCCAGGAAGGGATGGCCCTTTGGGCAGAAGGTATGTTCTGGGCAACCGTTGCTGCCGTCGCTCTTACCCTGGTGGGCGTAATTTTGATTGCGCGGACGCTTGTTCATACTAAACGAGCCGCTGAACATGCCCGCACTCTGGTTGTTGAGGCTCAGAAAGCCACCGTCGCCGCTCAAGAGACCGCCAGCGAAGCCCGGAGGCAGGCCGATATATCTGAAACCGCGATCCGTAACTTCGATAGGCCGTTTTTGTTCGTGAAACTGGCCCAAATCGATTGCTTGGCGCGCCCCCGCGAAATGCGCCCGTTTTTGCGGTTTGAATTCTTTAATCATGGCCGGATGCCGGCGGTCATAGAACGCGTTGCGGCGAGGCTTGAACCAGACACTCGACTCCCGCCTGTCCTGCCAGCGGACAGCGCTCGCTACACCTACGAGGTTATTGAGCCTGGCGGAACATCTGAGCGGTACATGGTGGAGGTCCACGGTTCCAAGCGAGGGCAGGCGTGGCCCCCAGAAAGCACCTTGAAACTTATACTGCACGGCACGGTAAAATATTGGGACGCCGGGGGGGGGCACCCAATACACTGACGGCTTTTGTTTCCGGCTTAAAGAGGGAGCCAACGGCCTGACCCTCGAATACGGCATAGAATACAATTACAAACACGCCGTAGGCACGGCAAGCTTTATAGAGCGCCCGAAAACAAAGAGCCCCGATCCTGATCATGTTCTGAACCCCAGCAGAACGTAGCGGGTGCGTTTGCTACATAATGCCGATCAATGGGTGGTCGGGAGGGGGAGCGGGCGGCTCGGCGACCTCGAAAATGGTCTAGTAACGGTAATGTTCCGGCTTGAAGGGGCCCTGGGCGCCAATGCCAAGATATTCGGCCTGCGCGCTGCTCAACGTGGTCAGGTGCACGCCCAGCTTTTCCAGGTGCAGGGCGGCGACCTTCTCGTCCAGATGCTTGGGCAGGGTATAGACCTTGCGCTCGTATTCGGCGTGTTTCTGCCACAGTTCGATTTGCGCCAGCACCTGGTTGGTGAACGAGGCGCTCATCACGAAGCTGGGGTGGCCGGTGGCGCAGCCCAGGTTCACCAGGCGCCCCTCGGCCAGGACGATCAGGCGGCGGCCGCTGGGCAGCTCGACCTCGTCGACCTGGGGCTTGACGTTGTGCCAGGGGTGGTTGCGCAGGGCATCCATCTGGATTTCACTATCGAAATGGCCGATGTTGCAGACAATGGCGCGATCCTTCATCTCGCGCATATGCTCGATGGTAATGACGTCCTTGTTGCCCGTGCAGGTCACGAAGATATCGCCCAGCGGCGCGGCCTCTTCCATGGTGACAACCTGATAGCCTTCCATGGCCGCCTGCAGGGCGCAGATCGGATCAATTTCGGTGACCATCACGCGGGCGCCCTGACTGCGGAGCGAGGCGGCGGAGCCCTTGCCCACGTCGCCAAAGCCGCAGACCACGCCGACCTTGCCCGCCACCATTACATCGGTGGCGCGCTTGATGCCGTCCACCAGGCTTTCGCGGCAGCCGTACAGGTTGTCGAATTTGGATTTGGTCACGGAATCGTTGACGTTGATGGCGGGGACCGCCAGGCTGCCGTCCCGTTCCATCTCGTACAGGCGGTGCACGCCGGTGGTGGTTTCCTCGCTCAGGCCGCGCACGTCCTGCATCAGCTCGGGATACTTTTCGTGCATCAGGCCGGTCAGATCGCCGCCGTCGTCCAGGATCATGTTCGGGCGCCAGCCGTCGGGCCCGATAATGGTCTGTTCAATGCACCACCAGAATTCTTCCTCCGTTTCGGCTTTCCAGGCGAAGGTGGGGATGCCGGCGGCGGCCATGGCGGCGGCGGCCTGATCCTGGGTCGAGAAGATATTGCAGGATGACCAGCGCACTTCCGCGCCCAGCGCCAACAGGGTTTCCATCAACACCGCCGTCTGGATCGTCATATGCAGGCAGCCGGCGATGCGGGCGCCCTTCAGGGGCTGGCTGGGGCCAAATTCAGCCCGCAATGCCATCAGGCCCGGCATCTCGGTCTCGGCAATGGTGGTTTCCTTGCGGCCCCATTCGGCCAGGGACATATCGGCAACCTTATAGTCGGTAAACGTGCTCATGACGGGTCTCCAGGGGGCTGATCGCGGTGGGCGTCCGTGGCCCACCGGCAGGCGATCGCGGTGCCGCGTTCAGGCCCATATGACGGTTGAAAATCATAGTCGTCGAGGTCTGCGGCGCTGTGTAGCAAATGGGTTCGGCCGACGCAAGCATAATAAAATCTTTATATGTTTAATCCTTCATTTACTTTTGCGCCACGACATTTTCCGGCTCCCCCTGTGCCGTCGCCGGCCGCAGCCGCACGGCCAGGGCGAACAGAACGCCCGCCTGCGCCAGGGCCGCCAGCCACCAGGTCTGCCAGATGCCAAAGCTGAGATGGGCCACGATCAGGCCGGCCAGCAACAGGCCCGTGGCCGCGGCCCGCGCGGCGCGGTCCGGCAGCTTTCCCGCGGCAAGCCACAGGCCGGCCAGCAGCAGCGCCCAGAAGACCGCCCCGACGCCCCCCAGTTCCAACCAGACCTGCAGGCTGGCATTGTGCGGATGCAGGCCCATCATGATGCCGCCGCCGGGCAACGGGGTCTGGCCGCCGGGGATCCGCCGGGCGGCATCCAGGCCCCAGCCCAGGACCGGCGCCTCGGCGATCCGTTGCGCGGTAAAATGCCAGATATGCAGGCGATGCAGGCCGGAATAATGCGCCGCGTCAAACAAATGGGCCAGGCGCGCCGGCGCCAACACGGTGGTGGGCAGCAGCGGCGCCGCCAGCACCCCCGCCAGCAGCAGACCGGCCAGCAGACGCTGCAGCCAGGGCCCGCACCCCCAGGCCAGCGCGGCGCCCCCCAGGCCCCCCAGCGCCGCCAGCTTGTTGCTGTTGGACACCCCCCCCAGCAGCAC
>JAQBYC010000201.1 GCA_027623205.1 Pseudomonadota bacterium
GCGGATATTACTCACTGCCCCCGCGATTCAATATCTAGTGGGTGTGGGTGAAAGGCGGATAGGCAAGCCTCATTCTATCTGTGTCGACACTACATCTATCTGTCAACCAGATTATTCCTTTTAGCTATTGTGGCAATAGCGTTGTCACTTATTCATAAAGATCTTTTTTTTATCATATACAGCATTGTGTTGCCCTATTTGGTCTTTTACCTTGCATACGTTCCATCAGGAAAAGTAAGGAAATTCAATACATTGGGGGACTATTCGTACGGAATCTATATTTACGCTTTTCCTGTCCAGCAAGCTATTGCTGCAACTATTCCGAATGTATCTGTCATCACCATGATGATGGTATCATTCAGTATTACGCTTTTTCTGTCTTTTCTATCTTGGAATCTCGTAGAAAAGAAATTCCTGCGAATGAAAGATAAATATATTGTATTAGATGGAATTCTGCGAAATAGACGTTTTCTAAAAGGTGGTACAGGCACAAAATAAACTATTAATCCGATATTTTCGAGATAGCATTCGTATCGGAGAAAATCGCAGACGAACCCGACCACCGGCGAAAGGAGTTTTTCCCTGCGGTCATTCAGCAGCCCTGATTTGATGATATTACCGTTATTGGAAGCCCACAGGATACTGTCCTTGATGATTGTGTTTATGACAACGCAATGTAAGCATCCGGCGTGAACCGTCTTATCTGTTTGGCGATTATCTGCCAGTGTCTATCTGCGGGCGATAGATGTCCGTTTATTTTTGATGGACATTTATTGTCATGACGGATTGGCGGTCTGGGAAGCGGCGGCGCTATTCTCCTGAGTTTAAGCGTCAAGTGGTGGCGGAGTCGGTTCGTGCACCACAAGGTTCGCCATGCTTGATCTGCCTATCCATGCCGCGGACTAGCCCGAAGTTTTCATTGGCCAGGACGATAAGTAATTGATCTGACTCACGTTTGGAAATTGAGCCCGTTTCGCTACTGGACACCCTGCCCCTGCCCATATCATACGGCATATATAATTATAGCTATTTGCAATAACGAACTGGCAGAACTGCCCGCTGCCCTAATACCAACCTGGCCGGCGCGGCGCGGCTGCCGGAACCGCGTTGGGGGACTTTGGGCAGGGCGAAGCCTTGCTGGTGGCAGGCCTTGGTGATCACGGTGAATTTCCATAGAACGCCGCCCGCGACGGCACCGATGCCCGCCACAAGACAGGCCGCGGCGGCCGGGACCGGCTGGTCCGGCCAAAGGGCGAGGAACAGCGCGAAACCCAGCAGGGGCAGGGCATGGCCGATCAGGCGGAGCGGCAAGGTGACGGCGGCCAAAGCGTTCCGGGCCAGAGGGCCGATGCCGTTGGCTTGGGCCGTGGCGCAATACCTGCGCCACAGCATGGCGTTGATGACGGCCAGAACACCGCCCGCCCCCGCCGCCAGGGCCGCCGCGCCAGCCGGGCCGGAAAACAGGCTGGCAACGATGGCCAGCAGGCCGGCGCCTTCGAACAGGCCGGTGGCCAGCAGCATCCAGGGCATCAAGGGTGCGCGCCAGGTTGGGATGCCCCGGGCCGCCGGCAGGATGCGGGCCTGGCAATAAAGAAACGCCGCGGCCTCCGCTGCCAGGGCGAGATGCAGCATCTCCGACGGCCATAAGAAGTCTGCGGCCAGCGTGGGATAGAACAGGGCTACCGCGTAGGTCTCCCGGGTCATCCAGGATGTCTGGGGCCGCAGCAGGACATAGAGAAAGCGGAACTTGCGGGCGATTTCCAGAAAGACGAAAAACAACCCTACGGCCATCCCCACCCCGGCCAACAAATTGATGGCCCCCAAGACGCCGGGCGCCAGCAAGCCCGTAACGTGGGCCAGCCAGGCCATGATGATCAGGCCCGTGCTCATACCGCCCAGGGTGAAATTCATCGCCGCCCGCCGATCCCAGAAGGTCTGTATTTGTCCGGCCAGGGGATTGTCCGGATCCTGCAAGGCCTCGTCGTCCACATCGTCCGCCGTGCGTTCCCGCCCCGGCATGCTGCCGGGCAGGCCATAGAGATATTTGATCTGCGGGTCGGTGCCCAGTTCCTGATGCATCTGAAAGGCCCGGCCGTCGCCGGACAGTTGGGACACGTTGCTGTCGGGGTCGGCGAAGTCGCCAAAATGAATTGCCGTGGCGATGCAGGAATTGGCGCAGGCCGGCGTTGCGTCGGGGTCGAGACCCGGCGTCAGGCCCTGGGCGAGGCCGTCATCGACCCGGTCGATGCAGAAGGTACATTTGTTGGCGACACCGATGCGGTCCTTTTGCGCGACCTGTTCTTCCTGGACCGTGGGTGTGCCGTAATACCAGTTCTGCTCGTGCGCGATGGTGCGGGCCTGATAGGGACAGGCCACGGCGCAATAACCGCAACCGATGCAGCGGTCATAGTCCATGGTGACCAGACCGTCGGCCCGTTGGCGGGTGGCGCCGGTGGGGCAGACGGGCACACAGGGCGGCTCGGCGCAGTGCTGGCAGCCGGTGACCAGGAACAACCGCTCCACATCGGGAAACCGGCCCAATTCCACATCGATGACCCGGCGCCATTGCACGCCGGGCGGGGTATCGTTCTCATGTTTGCAGGCAATGGTGCAGGTCTGGCAGCCGACACAGCTGTTCAGGTCGATGACCATGCCGAACCGCTGGTTCCGCGGCTGGTCCATGCGCGCATTCAATCCCTGGTTCATGAACCAGCACTCCGCAGTTCCAAATCCTTGGAGATTTTCACCCGCACGATATCGGAACTGCTGCCCGTGCCATCGGTCAGCGAAAGCGAAATATCGGTGACCGAATTCAGGCTGGGCAGGTTCAAATCCTTGGCGAAGGGTGTGGCCCAGTGGTCGAACTGTCCGATCATCAGCACCGTATCCGGCCGGATACCCTGGCGCAGCACGGCATTGCCCCGGGTCACGCCGGTCGCGGATTCGATTACCACCGGGTCACCCTGGCGGATCCCCAGGCGTTGAGCCGCCGCTTTGTTGATGATGATACCGCCATGGCCGGAAATATTTTCCGCCACTTCATAGATCAGCGGAATACCCACATTGGCGCCCCAGGCATATTGCATGCTGCGCGCGGTGAGCGCCCAGAACGGAAAGTCGTTTGGATTCTGGTGCTTTTCGCGGACAAAGCTGGTCCAGATATCCGGGAAGGATTCATACTTGGGCAGGGGGTCGTAGTCTTTCAGCTGCCCATCCCACCATTCGACACCGACTTCGTGCAGGCGGTTGGCAAGCTGGACGCCGTGGCGTTTGATACGTTCCTGGTAGGGTAATTCGAAACGGATGCCCCGTTCCTTCAAATAGGGATACAGATACCATTCCCGCTGGGCGAACGGGCGCAGCATATAGCCGTGTTCCTTGAACCAGTCGATGCCATGGACCTCTTCGCCATCGCTCAGGTCATGGCTGGCCGCCTTGGCCACCCGGTCCCAGATCTCTTCGACACCATGGGCCACGTCCGGTTCCAGACTGTAATCAAAGGTCTTGCCTTGCAGCTTCATGCCCGCGGCGCCCCGGTTGATGGCCATGTTGTATTCCGCCAGAAAGCCGGCGCGTTTGCAGATTTCCGTGGCGATGTCGGTCATGTCCATGGCATCCACCACCGGCTTCACCGCCGGTTGGCGGATCATCCAGCCCTGATGTTTCCAGAACTGCTCGCCCGATCCGGTGCCGCCAATCCGGCTCAGTTGCAGGCTTTCCAGATCAGTTGCTTCCGGCAGTACGATGTCCGCCATATGGTTGGTCTCGTCCTTGGTGTAGGCAAAGGCCACGGTGAAGGGAAACTCGGCAATCCGCTCGGCCACTTCCGGCGCGTTCCAGGACGAGATCGCCGGGTTGGTGCGATAACAAAACCACAGATCGGGCAGCGTCGGGCGCGGCCAGTTTGGCGGCGCCTCTTTCTGAAACAGCCAGGGCAGATGGGCCGGACCCAGGGCCGGGGCCCAGGGCGAGGACGAGGACAGGGGTACCAGTGTGTTATAGCCGTTGCGAATTCTAGGCTGGCTGGCCCAGCCCTCCTTCGAGGTCTCGTTGAAGGGGAAATCCATGATGCCGTCGCGGCTGGACACCGCGCTCAGATGCTTGTTGTTGGCCGGCCGGTTCAGGCGCACCTTGGTGCCCAGGTTGGCGCCCGGCACCTCGATCGCGCCGACCAGAACGCTCAGCAGGGTCCGGGCCCAGACCGCGTGATAGCCGCCCGGCCCGTTGTTGACCGATTTGCCCAGCATCACGGCCACGGGGCGAAGCGGCAGCGTCTCGCCCTCGATCTCGATGGTGGCGCCAACCCGGGCATGGGCCAGGAACTCGTCACCGATCCGGCGCATGGTTTCCGCCGGCACGTCGCATTCGCCCTGGGCCCATTCCGGGGTGTACGTGTCCATATGGTCCAGCAGCATCTGGAAAGCGGGACGGACTTCGACCCCTTCATGGCGCCAGGCTTCTTCGTCCGCGCCCAGTTCCAGGCCCGAGGCGCTATAGCTGCCGGCCAAAGCGGGCTGCGCAATCGCGGCATCGAAGGGTTTGGCGCGGCCGTCCGCCAGATCCCAGATCAACGGCTTTTCACTTCCAGTTTCGCGCAGGTAATAGCCGTTTGGCGCAACCAGATAGGGTGCGGTGGTATCTTCCTCCAGAAAGCGCACGTCACAGACCTCCCGCCAGTCGCGTTCCTTTATGATACGGTG
>JAQBYC010000202.1 GCA_027623205.1 Pseudomonadota bacterium
TCCAGGCTTGGCAGAGAGCCTGGCCTAAACGAAAAGAAACCCTCAAATTCTACAGAGTCGTGTAGTGTGGTGCCGGAGGTAGAGCGATTTTTAAGTAATTGTTTCAACTGCTCTATTCTGAAGCGTCTGCGCACATTCGGATCAAACGCGCGCTACCGCCTATGCTGTGGGTAGCTTGTAATCGGCAAATTGTTCGCGCAGTTGCAGTTTTTGGATCTTGCCAGTAGCCGTATGGGGTATCGCTGACACGAAGGTTACATCGTCGGGCATCCACCAGGATGCAATCTTGCCTTCCATGAAATTTAGAATCTCTTTGCCAGTGACGGTGCTGCCCTCGTTGCGCACGATGATTAAAAGCGGCCGTTCGTCCCATTTCGGGTGCGCCACGCCAATCACCGCAGCTTCCGTCACTTCCGGATGGCCGACGGCGATGTTTTCCAGCTCGATGGAACTGATCCATTCGCCGCCCGATTTGATGACATCCTTGGAGCGATCGGTGATCTGCATGAAACCATCACCATCCAGGGTCGCGACATCGCCGGTATCGAACCAATCGTCAGCGTCCAGGACCGGGCCGCCCTCGCTCTTGAAATAACCATTGGTGATCCACGGGCCGCGCACCATCAAATGGCCAAAAGCCGCGCCGTCGCGGGGCAACTCCTCGCCATCGTCATCGGTGATTTTTAAATCCACGCCATAAACCGCACGCCCTTGTTTACCTTTGATCAAAAGCTTTTCGCTGTAATCCAAATCGGCCATCTTGGCTTTTAAATTGCCGGTTGTGCCCAGGGGGCTCATTTCCGTCATACCCCAGGCATGAATGACCGTGACGTCATAGTCGTTTTCGAAAGCCTCGATCATGGAAGCGGGTGCCGCGGAACCACCAATCACCGTACGCGTCATATGGGGCAGTTTTTTGCCGTTTTCCCGTAAATATTGTAACAGCATCAGCCAGACCGTGGGCACGCCGGCGGAAAGGGTAACTTTTTCCGTGTCCAACAATTCATAGATTGAGGCCCCGTCCATCCCCATGCCGGGAAAGACCAGCTTGGCACCACACATGGGCGCGGCATAGGCAATCCCCCACGCGTTGGCATGAAACATGGGTACCACAGGCAAGATACTATCGTGCGACGACAGACCCAGGACATCCTGGCTGCATGACGATAAAGAGTGCAGAACGGTAGAGCGATGAGAATATAATACGCCCTTTGGGTTTCCCGTGGTGCCAGAAGTATAACAAAGCGAGGACGCTGTCCGCTCGTCGAACCCAGGCCATTGCAAAGTTCCATCCTGCGCCGCCAAAAGCTCTTCATAGCAATAAACATTGGGCAGGGAGGTTTCTGGCATATGGCCGCGATCGGTCATGATGATGATCGCTTCGACACTGCTCAATTGTTCGGCGATGCCTTCCAGCAAAGGAATGAACGTCAATTCAGCGAACAGCACCCGGTCTTCGGCATGATTGGCGATATAGACGATTTGTTCGGGGAAAAGACGGGGATTGATGGTGTGCAACACGGCACCGATACCCGATACGCCGTAGTAGCATTCCAGATGGCGATAACCGTTCCAGGCCAGGGTTCCGACCCGGTCGCCCAGCGTGACGCCAAGCGCCCCCAGGGCCTCGGCAAGCTGCTTGGCGCGGTGGTTGGCGTCGATGTAAGTATAACGGTGGATCGGACCTTCCACGCTGCGCGAAACGATTTCCACATCACCATGATATTGCGCCGCGAAATCAATCAGCGATGAAATCAACAATGGGCGATCCTGCATCAGACCAAGCATGGCTGCCTCCGGGAGTTGGGTGTTCCGTTGTTGGCTGCTCTATATCCCGCGGATGGCCGCAACGTAAAGGCCGGAACTATTGCTGCAGTTCCGAAAAATGGACGCCGGAGACCTGGTATGTCAGGCCGGAATCATGGGCGGCAAAAGTTCCGGCAACATTGCGGGGGGCCGATGCGGCGGTTGCCGGATTGCCAAAAAACGCGCCGCGGATGTTGCCCGAAAGGCTAACCGCGCCGCGACTGCCCGAGACGGTGCCTGTGAACTCGGTAGGAATGGAGCCCGAGATGGTCCCGGAACCGGAAAAATTCATGGTGGCGCTATCTATATTCATGGAACCGCCGCTGACGTTCACAATAGAGGATCCAATGCTAACGTTAAGGGAATAGGATCCGACGGCGGTATAGGTCGAGACGGTTCCAACTGCATTGTGGGTCCCGTTGGCGACAGTGCCAAGCAATGTCCCGTTATAGGTCCCCGTCGCCGATTGATGCAGACTCGAATTCAGGACCCGTTCACCGGCCACCCAGGTGGCCAGCCCGATATCATGTTTCGTACTCGGGTTAATTCCGGCGGCCCAAATGCCCCAGGTCACGTAGGCGCAGGTGCATATCGTGACGCCGGTCGGGGTTATGGCGCCGAGGGTAATATCCGTGTTGCGGAATACTGCAATATCAATTTCGGGCGGCTGTTTGTTGTCAAAACCCACAGCCCCGAAATGGCCGTCATCAATAAATCCGCTATTCTTGCTAAGTGCAGCGCCGAGGCCGCCAAAACCGATCACAGTCGCGGGCAAGCCATCTGAAAACGGGCTCTTGATATTGAAGGCGCCTTCAACATTGTTGAATGCCGCACTGGTTTGAATTCGATTGACCGGCACGGTTACGCCATCCAACACCGTCGTTCCAGTGGTATTGATGGAATCGAAGTAATGAACCCCCTGAAAGTTGCCCAAAGCGTCAGAATCCCGTGACACACCGCCAACATAGGCGGCCATCACACGGGTTGAACGGACGGCGCCGAGACCCGTTGGCGACGGCGTCGAGATCAGCGGCACATTTGGAAATATATTGGTTCTGGTGTTGTTGGCGTCTTGCTCGATGCCGCGACTAACGACATTGTCAGCGTCATCGACCTTTTCAGCCCCGAGAACCGCATAATTCGCCCCAGTGGAGCCGAAAAAATCGCTGCCGTCGGCGGCATCCTGGGTAGAGACAGGACCGACATAACCAATAACTTCGGTCGTCGCCGACGGCGATGAAATCCCTACGCCTTCACCTTTCAGGAATGGCCGCCCCGAGGCATCCCCGAGAACTTCACCCACCATCAGGCTGAAGGCGTAACGCTGAGAGGCGCCGAAACCTTCGAACGCGAGGTTGCCGCCAAAAAATGATGAATGCGAGCCGGCGCCCGAGACGCCCCAGTAAATCATGGCCTGTGCCGGCGTGGCCGGCGCCAGATTGCTGGCATTCACGAAGGGAACAAGGGGAATTTTGCTGCCGCCAAGGGTGAAATCATCCCGCGCATTGTAAGCGGTGACGCCGGATGTCGGTACCGCCGCGCTCGGTGTTGGTACGCCGGAGAATATTAATTGCCGGCTGCCGGACAATTCGTACAACAGGAATTCACTGTCGCTGGACAAAAAACCGACGCCGGTAACATCGCCATAGGGGGTGGTGTTGACGCCGGACAACGTGAATGTGCCGGTGGTTTCCGGGCCTTGCAGGCTATAACTGCCCTGACCGGAGCTGGCGGTGAACCGACCGTTCTTAATAGTAACGCCGCTCAACGCGACATTTTGCGTGATATCATTGTCCAAGGTACCGGTCGCCGTGCTGAGGCCGCGTTTTCCACGGCCGAAAAAGCCAGTCAGCGTCAAGCCCTTCGGCGCAACGCTTTCGTCCGCCAACTTTTGCTGGGCGTCATCTTCAGCGCTGTCGACTTGGTCAATGACGGCAAGCCGCGTCGTCGTATCGGTCCCCACCGCGGCAACGGATTGTGCGTCCGATCCCAAGGCGGCCAGCTGAGTATTAGCGACATCCTCGTCGCCAACATCCACATTGCTGGCGTCGGCCTGCTCCGTACTGCTTTCCAGCGCATTCAATTCAGCTGCAAGCTGTTGCGCGCCGGCCGCCACGGGAGCGTCGGGGGTTTGGCCCGCCCGCGCACTGATGCGAAACCCGGGCCGGTTGGCCGCAACCGTTACGCCGCCGCTCTCGACGGTCATCTGCTGGCCAAAATGGAAGGTTGCCGCAGCGCCGGCATCATTGGCGTTTGCCGTGACGATGCCACCACGAATGCCGATTATGGCGTGGGGAGTCTTCAGCAGGACCGGCGTCTTTTTTGAAATTTTACCCCCTACCAGCCGGAACAAGCCCTTGGTCGCCGAGAAAGTCAATGTGCCGACTTCAGCATCTGGATCATAGACAAACTTGTCGACCACGACATCGGAATTGGGGCCGACCGTCAGCGCCGAACCATCCAGGAACAACAACTGCAACTTGCCATTGGCATCCGTGACGACCCGTTCATCGGCGACGATATCCAATCCGATCCGTAGCACCCGCGCCTCTTGATCCGGCGCGGTGGCGTTGACCTGAGGCAAAACGGCTGCAGCGACGCCAACATTTTTTGCCGCCAAGGCGACATTGCTGCCTGGAAGCCCGGATACCAGTGCCAACAGCAACAAACCGGCTGGCAGAGCAGCCAGTTTGAAGCCACGGTGCTTTGATCTCATCCACGTCATGGACCCAACAGCTGGTTCGATCATTGACATCAATCTATCGCCCCTCCAATAACCCATGGATTGAACAGTATGAGGATCGTACTATAAATTTTGTTATACTCCGACTCATTGAGTAAGCGAAAAATCCTTGCCAAATTCATTTTAAAGGATTCTTGTTGTC
>JAQBYC010000203.1 GCA_027623205.1 Pseudomonadota bacterium
TGGAACGCTTCCAAAGACCGGACATATCGTCTGCTACAAAATCCGGACATATCATTCGCTACTGACAGGATTTTTCGCTTACTCAATGAGTCGGAGTATAGTTACAAACAAAACGAAAATTTATGGCATAGCGCGGTTTTGTATTTGCACTTCCGGCAAATAATATTGGCGCCGAAGTCGGTCCCGTACCGGAGAACTTCACCATAGCAACAATCAATCTCGTACTTGACGGCGGTCAATTATATCCCTGGCGAAGCGGCATAATATCCTCCAGTAGCGTGAACAGGCGTTGAGTTTTGATGCAACCCTCTGAAAGGGATGGTGATGAGCGATCAAAGTACAGGTTCCGGCGGCGCGCCGGAGGAGCGGGTACCCGCCATGCAGCGGTTACTCGATAATCCGTTTCTTCTGCTCTTTTTGGGCGTGGCCACACCCGCCGTGCTGTACTTGCTTTGGGGGGTGATGGAATTGTCCCAGATCCCTCTGGCGCCGTAACCAGTCTTCAGGGAGGAACTAAAAAATGGCAATGTTCCCGCCGCAAAACCGTCTCTGGTGGAAAGAACCGCTATCAGGCATGGAAATCACCTGGGTCGCTATCGCCTTCGTCTGGGGCCTCGTCATGTTCGGCACGATGGTCGGTTGGCACTTCGTGGGCAAGCAAAACCTGTCGAACGAGACTTATCGTATCAATCCGAACGCCTTTGGCGCCAAGGTCGAGGCCATGACGGCGCAATACACGGTTCGCGAAGAGGGCGACACGGGTGTGCCCGTGGTCCATCCGAAACCGGGAACCGACATCTATATGCTGGGACGCCTATGGGAGTGGTGGCCGGTGCTGGAACTGGAAAAAGACCAGACCTACCGCCTGCACCTGTCCTCGATGGACTGGCAGCACGGCTTTTCATTGCAACCACAGAATATCAATGTCCAGGTTCATCCTGGCTATGACATGGTTCTGACGATCACACCGGACAAAAGCGGTGAATATGGCGTTGTCTGCAACGAATTTTGCGGCATCGGTCATCATACGATGGTCGGAAAAATCCATGTTGTCGATAAGAAATAGGGGCTGAACATGGCTGTTGATACACAAGCACCAACAAATGGGTTCATCGGCACAAACTATCGGACCTGTCCGGAAACCGGTCTTAAGGTCTGCTCGCAGGCCGAGGCGCTGATCAAGGTAAATGCCGTGGTGGCGGTCGTTTTCCTGGCTGTCGGCGGTCTGTTTGGCCTGATGGTGGCGTTGACCCGCTGGCCGGCGGTGCATCTGTTGCCGGCGGACTGGTTCTACCTGCTGCTGACCGCCCATGGCGCCGATGTTTTGCTGTTCTGGATCATCTTTTTCGAGGTGGCGGTACTTTACTTCGCCTCGGCCATTATCTTGAATTGCCGATTGGCGGCGCCCAAATTCGCCTGGCTGGCCTTTGTCCTGATGGTGGTTGGCGCGGTTGTTGCCAATATTGCGGTGTTGCAGGGCGAATCCAGCGTCATGTTCACCTCCTACGTTCCCATGCAGGCGGCGCCTCATTTCTATCTGGGTCTGATTGTCTTCGCCGTGGGCACTCTGATCGCCGTGTGCTGCTTTTTCGGCACCCTGGTGATCGCCAAGGAGGAAGGCAGCTATGAAGGCTCCGTCCCCCTTGTCACTTTCGGGGCCATCACGGCCGCCATCATCGCCGTCTTCACCATCGCCTCGGGCGCGATCATCCTGATCCCCACGTTCCTTTGGTCGGTGGGTTACATCTCTCACATTGATCCGCTTATGTACAAGGTGATTTGGTGGGGCATGGGGCATGCTTCGCAACAAATCAATGTCTCGGCCCAGGTGGCGATCTGGTACGCCATAGCCGCCATGTTGCTGGGCGCCAAGCCGCTGTCGGAAAAGGTCAGCCGGATGGCCTTCCTGATGTATATTCTGTTCCTGCAACTGGCATCCGCGCATCATCTGTTGGTGGAACCCGGCGTCAGTTCGGAATGGAAAATCTTTAATACCTCCTATGCCCTGTATCTTGCCGTTCTGGGCAGCATGATCCACGGCATGAGCATCCCGGGCGCCATGGAAGCGGCGCAACGGCGCAATGGCTTCAACAACGGTATCTTTGAATGGCTGCGCAAGGCCCCCTGGGGCAATCCGGCCTTTTCGGGCACCATGCTGTCGATCGTGATCTTTGGTTTCCTGGGCGGTATCACCGGCGTCATCATGGGCACCGAACAGTTGAACCTGATCATGCACAATACCTTGTATGTGCCCGGTCATTTCCACGCCACCGTGGTGGGAGGGACAACCCTGGCCTTCATGGCGATTACCTATCTGCTGGTGCCTTTGATTTTCCGGAAGGAGGTCATGTTCAAGAAGATCGCCCAATGGCAACCCTACGTCTTCGGCGCCGGAGTCTCGGGCATCTCGTTGTTCATGATGGGCGCGGGAACCCTTGGCGTGGCCCGGCGGCATTGGGACATTGGCTTCTCCGATGCGGCCATGAGCTTCGACTATCCAGCCACGGCCTTCCTGATGATGGGCCTGAACGGCATCGCCGCCCTTTGTGCCGCCTTGGGTGGAGCAATGTTCGTGGTGGTCGTCGTGTGTTCGGTCTTTTTCGGCAAGCCGCGGACGCCGGAATCGATCGCCGCATTCCCCACCTTGCCAAAAACCGGTGGCGTAAAGACGGTCACCAGCTATGGCAGCGAAACACATGTGAAACTGCCTGGCACTATCGTCCTGGTCAGCGTCTTCTTCGTGGCGTTCGTCCTCTACTACTATGTCAACTGGAAGTACCTGTCGGAGGTCTGGCCCCTGAGCTAGAGGCTGGAAGCCAGACTTGAAATGGGGGCGGGCCCCGCACGATCGGCATGGCCCGCCCTTAATTTCCCACCTAGCCTAATAAAACGCGTCCAGGGGAGACAAGAATATGGCCACCACGATCAGCCAATTGCAGAATGTCTTCAAACTTCGCATCGGTTTCGCCATTATGCTCACAGCCTTGGCCGGCCTGGCGATGACCCCGGGCGCGCATTTGTCAATCCTGGAAACTTCGGCCCTGGCCTTGGCCGTGCTGGTCTCGGCCGCCGCGGCGGGAGCCCTCAACCAGTACCTTGAGCGCGATCTGGATGGCACCATGGCGCGAACCGCGGGCCGGCCTTTCGTAACAGGCGCTTTTCAGGCCGGGCCAAAATGGCTTTGCGCCATAATACTTTTGTTGGCGGGCGCCGTTATCCTGGCCTGGTCCGTGCTGAATTTCGCGACGGCTCTGTACGTCTTCCTGGGCGCTTTCTTCTATGGCGTCGTCTATACGGTCTGGCTGAAACGGCGGAGCTGGCTGAATATCGTGATTGGCGGGCTGTCCGGCAGTTTCGCGGTGCTGGCCGGCGTGGCGGCCGCCGATCCCGATCTAGCGACGGCGCCGGTCCTGCTGGCGGTGGTTTTGTTCCTTTGGACACCGCCACATTTTTGGAGCCTGGCCATGGCCCTGCACAAGGACTATGCGGCGGCCAAGGTGCCGATGTTGCCGGTGGTTATCGGCGACGGCCCGGCGGCACGGGTGATCCTGGCCCATACCATTGCCCTGGTCGCCTTGTCCCTGTTGCCAGCCGCCTTTGGCATGGGCTGGCTTTACCTGGCCGGAGCCATGCTTGGCGGCGGCTATTTCATTTGGCGCGCGGTAAAGCTGGTCCGCGATCCTGGTCCGGCTCTGGCCATGAAAACCTTTTTCGCTTCCCTGATTCAACTGACCATGCTGCTGGCGGTCGCCATCGCCGATCCCTGGATAAGCGGTCTGGGCGGACAGGTATGATCATCGGATCCACGATGAAGAGTGCCGGCATCGCGCTGCTGGTCACGTTTGCGGCGGCACCTTTGCCGGCGTCGGCGGCTACCCCGCTTTTGCTTGATGAAAAGGGGGCTCTGGCGATCAGTCAGGCCGCCCTGGGACGCGAGATCGACAACCACCGTTTTGTTGACCGCAATGGCGATACGATCAGGCTTGCTGATTTTCGCGGCAAGCCGTTGGTCGTCAACCTCGTCTATACGGCCTGTGTTCGCAGTTGCCCGGTGATCTTGCAAACCCTGCATGATGCCGTGGTCGATGCCCAAGGTGCCGTGGACCAAGACAGTTTTAACGTCATCACCGTCGGTTTCGATGCCGGGGCCGATACACCGGATCGCATGGCATCTTTCGCCAGGACGCAAGGCATTAAATTGCCGAACTGGCGTTTTCTATCCAGTGACGGCCGTACCATCGAGAAACTGGCAGAGCAACTGGGCTTTGTTTACTTTGTCTCCAGCCAGGGTTTCCAGCATCTGTCCCAGGTCAGCGTTCTGGATAGCCAGGGACGTCTGTACCGGCAGATCTATGGGGAAGACTTCGGCAGCCCGTTTCTTGTGGAACCTTTGATGGATCTGGTGTTTGGCCGCAACGCCGATGCAACGTCAATCGCCGGCCTGATCAACCGCCTGCGCCTGTTCTGTACCCTTTACGATCCGGCAGCCCAGCGCTATCGCTTCGACTATTCCGTCTTCATCGGCTTTTTCATCGGCCTGGCGGCGCTGACGGCGGTTGGCAGCATCCTGGTGCGCAATCTTTGGCGCCGCCGCCGTAATATGCAATTGTCGCACAGGCACTTGTCAGTAGCGAATGATATGTCCGGATTTTGTAGCAGACGATATGTCCGGTCTTTGGAAGCGTTCC
>JAQBYC010000056.1 GCA_027623205.1 Pseudomonadota bacterium
GACAACAAGAATCCTTTAAAATGAATTTGGCAAGGATTTTTCGCTTACTCAATGAGTCGGAGTATACAACGCGCGGAAATTCGATTTGATGACATCGCAGGCTGCCTTCGAACTCCGGCCGGAGGATCGAGCCGCCAAACGATTATGATCGTCGATGGCAACAAAATTCGCTCGAGATTGCTCTCTCCTCGCGAAGCCGCGCGATTGATGGGTCTCACCGATGACTACATACTTCCAAAAAATTACAACGATGCTTATCATTTGGCCGGTGATGGTTTGGTAGTGCCAGTGGTCCGGCACGTTGCCGAGAATATATTGGAACCGGTGGTGGCGGCGATTGCGGCTACGGGCAAGGAGGCAGCCTGAGCCTATGTCGAAAGACTACAAGGCGGAGCTCAAGAAATTCACCGCCAAGAATAGATTCAAAGGCAAAGGCCCACTGTGCGTTGCGCTGGTTGTCACCGAGCATGCGCGCAAGATGAGCCTGCCGCTGAATTCTTCAAATCTTGTTACAGAAGGTGGCGGCCAAGTTCTTGGTCTTGGTAAGGGTGCAGTCCAGGCAATATTGAGGCGACATGATATCGAGCGTTTATTAGCCGCCGAGGGGGGACGGACAAGTAGAGGCAGCCTCAGCAACATGCAAAAGTATGTCGCCTTCTTAAATGGCCTCCACCGCAAAGGCATGGCGGATCTGGATGCGATTGAGAATTTTTGGATCGAGAGTGTGCGCGCATTTTTTGCAGGCAAACCGTTCACTATCAGGCTGGATTATTCACGCGGTCTTCGACACATCGTTCGGGATATTTTGGAGCAAGCCACTGCGCGCCAAAAAAGCGCCCCTGGCTTGCACTATGCAGGCGCTGTTCTGCAACACCTTGTCGGAGCGAAACTTGACTGCGCACTTGGGATAGGAAAGTTTGAGCATAACAGTTTCTCAACTGCCGACGCTCCAAGCAAACGCGCCGGCGACTTCTTCGTAGGTGATGTCGCGATCCATGTGACTACCGCGCCTGGCGAGGCCGTTATAGACCGGTGTCGCGACAATTTGAACGACGGCTACAAACCGGTTCTCGTGACCACACAACGTGGCGTAACGATTGCAGAAGGACTGGCGGAAAATAAGGATCTTGCCGATCGGATTGATGTTTTTGAGATTGAGCAGTTTGTCGCGCTAAACCTTTATGAATTGGGAAAGTTCGCAGCAGATGGTCGGCGCGTGGCGGTGTCGGATTTGGTGAGCCGTTACAATGATATTGTC
Organism: Pseudomonadota bacterium; assembly: GCA_027623205.1. Taxonomy (GTDB): domain Bacteria; phylum Pseudomonadota; class Alphaproteobacteria. The sequence goes on from JAQBYC010000056.1 coordinate 1,259, forward strand.
GGAGAGATTGAAACCGACCCTAGCTTAAAAATTGACTTTAGGAAGTGACGGAGAATCCCGAACAACGCAGCAAAATTATGCGGTCAGTAAAGGCCGTCGACACAGAGCCTGAGATGATTGTACGTCGCCTGACCCATGCAATGGGATACCGTTACCGGCTGCATCGAAGGAGTCTCCCCGGAAAGCCGGACTTAGTCTTTCCGGCTCGGCGCAAGGTGATATTCGTGCATGGTTGTTTCTGGCACCAACATGATTGCCCTCGGGGCGCGCGAGTTCCAAAGTCTCGGCAGGATTATTGGATCCCTAAACTCCAACGCAACAAGAAGCGGGATGCGGAGCACCAAGCGCGCCTGGATGAGCTGGGCTGGGAAGTAATGGTAATTTGGGAATGCGATACGAAAAAGAGCGACGTGATTGCCGCAAAAATCCGAAATTTCTTGGGAACCTAAAAAGATCTGGATTCAAGTAAAGGCTGCGGTCACATCTTTCTTATTGCATGAGCAGCGACCGCCTATGCGTGGACCAGCGCCTGTGACACGCTGGCCCGGCTCTGTATAAAAGGCGCGCATCTTGGCGGCTCCTGTTTTCCCGCCCGAACGACCATGGCGTGTACCTCTTACCACCACCGGCTCTGCCACCGCTTACGCGGCCTTATTTCCCATGTATGGAGTTGCATCTTGCTTCCTGCATTTGAATCGCGATCCATTGCGCGCATCAAAATGATATCCAAACATCATATGGAGGCCCTCCCACGATCGAGCTTCTTCAGTTGCTTGATCCGATGTTTGCAATAAGCCTCGATTTCCCGTCTGAGCGGATTTCCGCGGCCGAAACGGAGATGTGTGATCGAGACGACGTACACGTTTTGCGTTCCGCTGAAGCCAAAATCAAGATGGCAGGCGATGCCGCCCTCGTCATTCATGTATCGAATTTCGGTGATGCTGCACGCACGCGGGAAAACTTTGTCCGATTGTTGTTGCAAGGCGCTGCGCAGATGGTCAGTTGCGAATGCCGCCATGGGCAAAGCAGCTTGAACCTTGGCCGTCAGCGCCATGGTTTTTCCGATGTCATCGATCATCGGAATACGTCCCGAATTTGCAGCGTCGAGGATAAAGTCTTAAGGACACAATAGGCGACTCTCAATTGGCCGGTGGCGGGCGCGCCACCATCAGCCCGCCGCCATTACTTCACGGATGCCGGCGATGATGCGGTTGCGGTCGGGGAAGACGTGATTTTCCAGGCCGGGGCTGTAGGGGATGGGCACCTGCAGGGCGCAGACCCGTTTGGGGGGCGCCTTCAGGGCGGCGAAGGTGGCAGCGTCCTCGGTCACCAGGGCGGCGATTTCGGCGGCGGCGCCGGCAGTGGGCCCGGCCTCGTCCGCGATCACCAGGCGGCCGGTCTTTTGCACCGAGGCGCGAATGGTTTCATTGTCCATGGGGAACAGGGTGCGGGGGTCGACGACCTCGACCGAGACGCCCTCTTTCGCCATCTCTTCCGCCGCGGCCAGGGCCTCGTGCACCAGCCAGGCCAGGGCAACGACGGTGATATCGCTGCCCGTCCGCTTCACATCAGCCACCCCCAGGGGAATGGTGTAATCGTCGTCCGGCACCTCGCCCTTGAAACCCATCAGGCGGGTGGATTCAAACGACAGCACCGGGTTGTTGTCCCGAATGGCCGATTTCAGCAGGCCCTTCATGTCGTACGGCGTGGCGGGCAGGATCAGCTTCAGGCCGGCCAGATTCATGAACATCGAATACGGGCTTTGCGAATGCTGCGCCGCGAGCGAGGTGCCGCCGCCCACCGAGGAGCGGAAAACAATGGGAAAGGTCTGCTGACCGCCGAACATGTAGTGGATTTTCGAGGCCTGGTTGACGATCTGATCCATGGCGACAAAGCAGAAGGTGACCATGGACCAGTTGACAATGGGGCGCAGGCCGGAGCCGGCGGCGCCAATGGCGATGCCCGAAAAGGCGTTCTCGGTGATCGGCGTGGCGCGGATCCGCGCCTCGCCAAATTCTTCCACCAGGGAGGGGGGCGCATCGGTGGCCAGATGGATGGTCGTGGGATCCCGCCGCATCTCCTCGACCAGCGCTTCCATGCCCGCCCGTGCGTATGAAATCTCTCGCATGGCTATCTCCCTCCCATCAGAGCGCATCACCTTGTTGATGCGCCCGATTATTAAAAGATAGAGCAATTGAACCGGTCAATCGGATCGCTTAGGCGATTCCATTTGATCGAAAATTGCTCTAATCCGCGAACACATCATCCAGCGCCGCTTCGGGCGCCGGGAATGGACTGGCTTCGGCAAAGGCGACGGCGGCGGCGACCGCCGACATCACCGCATCATCCAGGGCCTGGAACTCGGCGTCGCTGTACTGGCCCTGCTGTTGTTTCAGGTCATCAACCAGATGCTGGATGGGGTCCTTGGCCATCCAGGCGGCGATCTCCTCCAGCGGGCGCGGATCGGCGGCGCCGGGGCGTTCCGTGTGGGCGCGCCAGCGGTAGGTCTTGCATTCGATCAGGGTCGGCCCCTCGCCGGCCCGGGCCCGGGCCACGGCGTCCGTGGCCGCCTCGTACACGGCCAGTACATCGTTGCCATCCACCACCACGCCGGGGATGCCGTAGCCGGCCGCGCGGCTGGCCACATCGTCCCGGGCGTGGGTCATCCGGGAAGAGGTATTGGCGGCCCAGGAATTATGTTCGCAGACGTACAGCATGGGCAGCTTCCAGCGCGCCGCGATGTTCAGGCTCTCATGAAACGAACCGGCGTTCGAGGCGCCATCGCCAAAGAAACAAACGGCGACCCGGCCCTTGCCTTCCAACTGCGCCGCCAGCCCGGCGCCGGTAACGATGGAGAGACCGCCCCCCACGATACCGTTGGCCCCCAGCATGCCGATGGAGAAATCGGCGATATGCATGGAACCGCCCTTGCCCTTGCAATAGCCGTCCTGGCGGCCATACAGCTCCGCCATCATGCGGTTCAGGTCCGCGCCCTTGGCGATGCAATGGCCGTGGCCACGATGGTTGGAAATGATCTGGTCGTCCTTGTTCAGGGCCGAACAGACGCCGACCGCCACCGCCTCCTCGCCAATATAGCAATGCACCACGCCATAAATGGCGCCATTGTGATAATCGTCGGAGGCGCGCTCTTCAAAACGGCGAATGGTCTGCATCTGGCGCAGCATTTCGCGCTGCAGTTCGGGGGAGGCAGTCATGGCGGCGGTTCCTCGATCCTGGTCGTTGTTTTGGCCTTTGCCCATAGTTTGCGCGCCGGGGCGGTAAGACGCAAGAGGCCGGGATGGCGACGTCAGCCCGCCTTGGGGAACCACATGTTCAGGTACTCCACATAAGCCGCGGGGTCGTCCATGCCGGCGACCTCGATGTGATGGGTGGTGGTGCACAGGCGGCGGCCCTCGCCCTTGTCCACCACCCGCAGCAGGCCGATGCGGTCGCGCACGCGGATGCCGTCGCCGATCACCACCGGCTTCAGGATGCGCGCCTTGTCCATGCCGTAGTTCAGGGAATAGGCCCCGTCGGCCGGGTTCATGCCGCCGACCCGGACGAAATAGGTGATCAGGCTGAGCAGGAAAAAGCCGTGAATGATGGTGCCGCCATAGGGGCTTTCCCGCGCCGCGCGGTCCCGGTCATTGTGCATCCAGGTGGGCCAGCGGGTGACCTCGCCGAAAATATTCACCTGCATCTGATCGATGTCCAGCCAGTCGGTCAGGCCGATTTCCCGGCCCACGTACTCGTGCGCATTGCCGAGAAGAATATCCGTGTTCGCCATGGCTGCCCGCATCAATCTGCGCTGAAGGCCGGACCATCGAAGCGTTCGCGGGTGGCGATTTCCGCCACCGCTTTGCGGCTTAACTTCGTCAGTTGTTTGACCGGCTTGCCCAGGGGCACCACGGCGGCGACCGCGAATTCCCTGGGGATATGCAACAATGCCTGCACCTCTCCCTCGCGGGCCACCGCCAGGGTTGTGATGGTGCCGCCGAAACCGGCCTGGCGGGCGCCCAGCAGAACGTTCCAGACAAAGGGATAGATCGAGGCGCCCGAGATCATGCCGATGCGGTCCAGATCCTGATCCATGGAGGCCACCAGCCGCAGATCCACCGCGAAGACCAGCACGACGGAGGCATCGCGAAAGGAGTTCGTCAGCATGCCGGGGGCCGGCGTGGCTTCGATCGCGGCCGCAGTGACCTTGGTCGGCGTGACCGCGTTCCAGGGGCTTTCCCCCGCCTTGGTCTGCGCCATGTAGCGCTTGGCCGCCGGTTCCGCCAATCTGGCCAGTTGTTCGCGGGTCGCCGGATCGCGCACCACGATGACCCGGTTGCCCTGACGATTGCCGCCCGAGGGCGCAAAACGCGCATTTTCGATCAAATCGCAGATCAGTTCGTCCGGCACCTCTTCACCGGTGAACGCGCGGGCCGAAAATGTGGTCCGCATGACATCGTAAAGTTCCATTGATTTCCGCCTTCCCTATTGTTGCCGGCAAGCTTGCTGCGGCAGGCCAGCCCCGTCAAGTTCCCGTCAGACTTCCCGTCAGGCTTCCAGGCGGTAAAACAGCGCCATCTGGCTGGGCGAACCCAGGCCCGGATGGGCCGGCCCAAGGCCGGCGAAGCTGGCCTGATAGCCGTTCCGCACGGCCACGCCACGGGCCCAGGTTTCGAACTTCGCCCGGTTCCATTCGAATTCGTGCCCGGGATGGCGCCGGCGATGGGCCGGCACGCCCAGGCTCTCGTTGCATTCCTGGTTCGGCGTGGTGATCAAAACCGTCTCCGGTCGAAAGCCGTTGAATACGGCGCGCTCGACCTTGGACAACCGGTCGGGCGGAATATGTTCAATGGTTTCCAGCAACACGGCGGCGTCAAAGCCCGTGAAGCGCGGGTTCGCCTCGGCGAAGGAGTCATTCAGCAACTGTACGCGCCGGCCCTGGGGAATATCGGCGGTCTGCAAATGCCGGGCGCATGCTTCCAGGGCCTGGCGGGATATATCGAGGCCGACGATCTGCTCGAAGAAATCGTTCGCGGCCAACGCCAGCAGCAGCGGGCCCGTACCGCAACCAAGGTCGAGCACCCGCCGGGCGCCCCGCGCCTGCAGGCTTGCAACGACAATGTTCAGGCGGTTCTGGTGCAGCGAGGTGGGCATGGCACCAAAGTTAGCACATCACGCACGTCTCGGCGTAAATACACGCGCGTTTCCAACGGCCTCGGGCTGCCGCGGGCCCGTGCAGCCCCGGCATTTCGACGACAACCGAAACAATGCCGGCCGTTATTTCCGAAACACGGTCAATTTGCCATCCTTGCCGCTGAACAATCCCGGCCCAGGGGGGATTTCATCGATTGCGGTGTAGTCCAGCGGCTTGGCCGCGCCGCACGCCGCCACCATAACCGCCAAGACGGCGAAGACCGCGGCTGCGGAAAGCCGGCGCCGCAGGTGTCTAATTTTTTCCATGACATCAGCCTCCCCTAAGGCATATTTGATCCAAATGCGCTTAGAATTTTCGGAGCAGAGCAATTGAACCAGTTACCTGAAGTCGCTTTTGCGACTCCAACCAATCGAAAATTGCGCTAAAATTTCACCCGGGTACCGACAAGCACGGCCTGTACATCGTCGTAATTCCTGCCGGGACGGTCAAGTTCGTGATTGCGAATGCCGCCATACAGTTCAGTGCCAAATTTCGTCAGCTTCTGAACCGCGAAAACGCCATACGTCGTTGCATCGTCTCCAGTCGCGGCAACATCGTCAGCTTGCATATAGTCTATTGAGAATGCGGTGTCGCCAATTGCCGTCAGGTTGGCGATATAGCCAATCTTGCCGTAAATGAAATTCGCGTCGGAGCGGCCCGCTGCTTCCAGGCTGCGCGTGCCGGCCGCAAAGGTTCCGTTGATCCCGCTTCGATGCAACAGCGACAAAGAACCGTTCAATTGTTCGTCGAAACTATTGATGGCCGCGCCATCCGCATAAGCGACGGCGGCGGCGGTCTTGATGCCGGCCTTCTCGTAATCCGCGGCGTATCGCAACGCCACGTCCCAGGCGCCACCCGAGATATGCGAGGCGGAAAGGGTAAAGCCGGCCAACTTGGGTGTGTCATAGCGAATACGGTCATCGCGGCTCAATCCATCGAAGTTGCTAAAGACCAGGCCGATCCTTGGGTTGGCGGCGGTGATGGGGGTGTTGTCCTGGAAGAACAGGCCACCCGCCATATCGGCAATGCTTGAATAATTGACCACGCTGGTGCCGGATAGATCCATCTCCGAGGTGCCGTTGGACGCCGTATCGCCCTGCCCGATCCAGACCCGCCCCAGCCGTTTACTATCGAAATAAACCTCCAGCTTGCGCTCGGTAAAGCTGGCGCCACCGACACCATTGTCATTCAATTGACTGACCGAGGCCGTCGAATTCGATTCCATTTGCACTTCGATCTCGGTGCCGATGGTCACGTCATCATTTACCTTTCCCTTGCCGACCAGCCGAATCCGGGTCGAGGAATTATCGTTGTCGACGTGAAGGACGTCGCTGCTATCGCCATCATCGTAATAGAGGGCGCCGCGATTGACCTGACCGGAAATGGCGAGCGAGATGTTTTCCTCTCCCGAGGTTACGACCTTGGCTGCAGGCGCGGCAGCCTGGGGAGACGACGCAGCCTGGGAAGACGCCGCCGCCTGATTGCCCCTGGTTTTTGCCGACAGCGCTTCGACCTTGCTTGCCAGAGATTCGAGCGCACGGGATTGGGTCTCGATCATTTTCTGCTGTTGCGCGATGACACGTTTGAGTTCGGCCAGCGCCTCGGCATCCGAGGGGGCCGCGTACACGGCCGGGGACAATGCCATGGCGAAAACCGGGCTCAACAACATGGTTTTCATGGATATGCGTCGCATTTGGCCACTCCCATTCGTTCGCCACGCGCGGGTTTCGCGCGCGCCGGTCGTACCGTGGAAGGATCCGCCCAACCAGGCAAGTCACGACCGGTAAAATTCCGCTGAAATGATATTCGCCAGATCATCTTTAGAATCGCACCTAACCATAGCCAAACACCGCCACCGTAGAAAAGGTTTTCTCCCTGCGGCAAATCGACATACTGATGTTGCAGACCTGGCGCTGTTCAAAAGGCCACGCTGCCCATGGCCTGATCATCCAGACCCACACCCCCAAAGCTTTGCCTGACCGGTGCGGAACGGCCCGAACCTGCGCTATGCCGCCGCCAGGGCCTGGGCCGTGGCCAGATCCACCTTTTCGTCGTCCAACAGGGCAGCCACCGCCGCCGTATTGTCGTCTTCAATGGCCAGGGGGTCGCCGGCGCGCAGGCGGTGATCCATTACCATGCGGGCCAGGATCAGACGCCGGGCGTCTTCGCCCATGGCCCCCAATCTGGCGCCCTCGGTTGCCAGCAGCACGGCGGAGGCGACGTGGTAAAGCGCATCCGCGGCCTTGCGGGCCATGGGCTCGTTGCCGGTCAGGGCGACTTGCTCGGCAAACGCCACGGCGCGGTCAACGGTGCTGTCCAACTCGCCCTTGAATTGACCCGGCAGGCCCTGGGTTTCCGCCAGCATGTCATGCAACGCCTCGGCCAGATTGACGTGGGCGCCGACCTTGGCGATGGCCCGTTTGGTCACGTCCAGGGCGTTGATGTTGGAGGTCCCCTCCCACAGCACCCCGGTATGGGCATCGCGCACCAGCTTGGGGTTGATCCAGTCCTCGATGAAGCCGTTGCCGCCCCGCACTTCCATGGCGCCCGTGGCCACCGTTATATTGTCGCGGCAGGAGCGGAACTTCAACAACGGGGTCAGGATACGGGCCAGTTTTTCCGCCCGTTCGTCGCCGGCATCGGACAATTCCAACTGCCGGGCGACAAACAGGGCCATGGATAGAACCTGTTCAGTCGGCACCAGAAGTTTCATCAACTGGCGGCGCAGCAGCGGTTTGTCGATGATCTTTTCGCCAAAGGCGATGCGGTTGCGCGCCACCACCAGGGCCTCGTTCAGGCAACGGCGCATCATGGCCGCGGCGCGGACGCCGTGGGACAGGCGCGACATGTTGACCTGATCCATCATCATCTTCAGGCCGTTGTTGACGCCGGGACCAACCTCGCCCAGGGGATGGGCGATGGCGCCGTCGAAAATGATCTCGCCCGAGGCCATGGATTTTGTGCCCAGCTTGTCCTTCAGGCGGACGATGCGATAGGCGTTGCGGCTGCCGTCATCCAGGTGCCGGGGCAGGGCAAACAAGGCCAGACCGTTATTGCCGTCAACCGCGCCGGCGGGCCGCGCCAGCAACAGGGCCACATCGCCGTCGGCGCAGGAACAGAACCATTTTTCGCCGTACAGACGCCAATTGCCATCCTCATGGCGCGCCTCCAGTTCCAGGTTCGAGACGTCGGAGCCGCCGGTTTTTTCGGTCATGAACTGGGCGCTTTTCAGGATCTTGCCCATATCCTGGCTGGTCATGCCGGGCAGGAATTTCCGTTTGATTTCCTCACTGCCATATCGTTCGATCAGCAGGGTAGAGGTATCGGTGACCGAGATCGGGCACATCAGGCCGAATTCACCCTGCACGAACAGATATTGGAAAACGTACTTGGCCAGGGCCGGCACCACGCCGTTCCAACCCAGCACGCCGGGCTTGCGCGACATGCAATGGATGCCGAAATCGCCATAGCCGATCTGCTCCATCTCGCGATAGGCCGGGTGAAATTCGACCCACTCCTCATCCACGCCGCGTGGATTGCGGGTATGCAGGGTGGGTCCATGGCGGTCGGCCAGACGGGACAATTCATCCAGACGGCCGCCGGCAATTTCGCCCAGGCGGCGGTAGTGGGGCAGCATGTGGTCGCGCAGATCGTCGTCCAGATACAGCTTCAACAAGCCTTGCAGACTTTGATCCAGGTCATAGAAATTTTCGCCCTGACAATCGGGCGCCACCCAGTCATTGGTCTTCATGGCCTCTATTTTCGCCGCCAATGCCCCGTTGCTCATGTCGATATCCCCATAAAATATTCAGTGATACGGCAATGTGGACCGGCGCCGGTCCCTTGACAAACGATAATAAAATATCCTTTGATTGAGTTTTTCTCAATCATAGATCCTCTAATATGCCATCTATTCCCTCTACAAACGCCCTTTTATCTTTTCGCGCCGCCGCGCGGCATTTGAGTTTTCTGCAAGCAGCGCAGGAACGCAACGTCACCCCCGGCGCCATCAGCCGGCAGATCCAGGCCCTGGAGGCGCTGCTGGGCGCCCGTCTGTTCCGCCGCCGCCACAAGCGGGTTGAACTGACCCCCCAGGGCCGGGACTATCTGGCGGAAATCACGACCCCGTTGGACCACCTGGCCGCCGCCACGGCCCGCCTTCAGGGTGAACGGGACAGCGGCGCCATTTCCATCCGCGCCTATCCCACCTTCGCCATCCGCTGGTTATTGCCGCGCTGGGGCCGCTTCTACGATCGCCATCCGGAAGTCGATGTCCGCCTGACCACGTCTCTCAATCCGGTGGATTTCGACCGCGACGACGACGACCTGGCCATTCTGGTGCTGGCGGACGGCCGCCAGCCCTCGGGGGTGCAAAGCCGGAAACTCATGAGTGTCGATACCTTTCCGGTCTGCAGCCCGGCGTTGGCCGAAAGCATCCGCCTGCCGGACGATCTGTCGCGGCAAACCCTGCTGCACAGCGCCCCCCGCCCCATCGATTGGCGGCGCTGGTTGACGGCAGCGGGACTGCCCGGCCTGAACGGCGCCCGGGATCTGCGTTTTGAAAGCCTGAACCTGGCTATGCAGGCGGCCATCGAGGGCATCGGCGTCGCCATTGGCATCGGGGCGCTGTTGCAGGACGATCTGCAAACGGGCCGTCTGGTGCGGCTGTTCGGGATCGAGCGCCGTTCCGATCACCCCTTCCAGATCGTTTATCCGACCGGCAAGGCGCGGGATCCGCGCCTGATCGCCTTTCGCGACTGGCTGTTGGAAGAGGCGGCCATCAGCAGCACAGAGGTCAGTTTATAGAGTCAGGCCGTCCAGGAATGCCGCCACCGCTTCGTTGAATGCGGCGGGCTGATCCATGTTGGCCTCGTGCCCGGCGCCGTCGATCATAACCTTTTGGGCGCCCGTAATCTTGCCGGTCATATAGTCGGTGGCGGCGTGAAACCTAACGTCCTCGGAGCCGACCAGAACCAGGGTCGGCACGGCAATGTCCGGCAGGCTTTGGATCATCCTGTCATCGAACTGGGCCAGCATGCCACGTGCGGCATGGGCCAGGCCGGTGGCATCGCGATGGCCGGCAATGCGCAACGCCGGCGCATCGCCCAGCGCGTCCAGCCCCTCGGCCTCAAAACTGGCGGCGCGCGCCTGTGCGGTTGCGTTCCAGGCCGCCCGCGCCGCGTCGTTTTTGAAGCCGGGGCCGGTATCGAACAGCATCAGGCCAGCGGTGCGCCCGGGATGATAAAGGTGAAACGCCAGCGCGGCGCAGCCGCCCAGTGACAGCCCCCCGATCACCGCCTTTTGCAGGCCGCAGGCATCCAGAATAGCGGCCATGTCGGCGACACTATGGGCCTCGGAATAGGCATCCGGGTCGTCGGGGTAATCGCTTTGACCATGCCCCCGCATATCCCAGGTGATCACCCGGAAGCGGTCCTTCAGGGCGGCCACCTGGTCCCGCCACATGGTGGACGAGGCGCTGAAGCCATGGCTCAGCAACACGCCGGGGCCGGTCCCATGATCCTCAAAATAAACCCGCACGGCGTCCCGCTCGATATAGGCCATGAGTTGCTCTCCCTATCCGTACAACATTGGCGTCAGGCTACGCGGCTGGCCGTCGCTGTCAACCACCCGCCGGCCGTCACATCAAAAGCTGCCCGTCATCGACCGGGATCAGCGTCCCGGTCATGTAATCGGACTGTGACGAGGCCAACAACAGCAACAGACCGTCCATCACCTCCGGCGTGCCGACGCGGCGGCGGGGCATGGCCTTGATCATGGCGCGCCCATCCGGCGTCTGCCAAAGATCCGCATTCATTTCGGTTTCAATGTAGCCGGGACAGATGGCGTTGACCTGGATGTCATGGCGGGCCCATTCCAGGGCCAACTGTTTGGTCATCTGGCCGATGGCGGCTTTCGACATGGCATATAGCGCCAATTTGCCAATCACCCGCAGGGCCATCATCGAAGAGATATTGATGATTTTCCCGCCTTTTCCCCGTTTGATCATCCCCCGTCCCACGGCCTGGGCCAGAAAAAACGGACCCTTGACATTGGTTTCCTGGACATAGTCATAGTCTTCCGCGGTGAAGTCCTCGGGCCGTTTCACCACGGAAACACCCGCGTTGTTGACCAGAATATCGATCGGCCCCATGGCTGCCTCGACGGCCCCAATTACCCCGTCAATGGCGGCGCTATCGCGTACATCGAGGGCAAATGCCCTGGCCTGCCCGCCAGTGCCGGCAATCTGCGCCGCCAGTGCTTCCAGACGGTCGACCCGCCGCGCCGTCACCGCCACGCTCGCTCCCGCCCCGGCCAGGGCCAACGCCGCCTGCCGCCCCAGACCGGACGACGCGCCTGTCACCAAGGCCACCTTGCCGTCCAGTATGTAAGTATCGCCCATCATATTCCGTCCTCGCTAAATCACAGATACCACCGAAATTACCTATACCACGTGGCCCCGATGCGGACCTATCAAGACCGCCGGTGAAGGCATTTTCCGTAAACCGGTTATTAACCGTAAGCGCCTATGTTTTCGCATAGAGGGAGACACGGCCTATGCACGCCAGCGCGCGGGTTCTACTTTTCAGTGACACGGACGATGCCCGCGACTTGGCGGGCAGACTTGAACAACATGGCTTTCAGCCGTTGCCAGCCAATTCGCGCGACGATGCCCTGCGTATCGTCGCGGGGCGTTATCCAGATATCGCCATCGTGGAGGCGGCCAAAGGCGCGGACTGTGCACGGTTCCGCCAGGATCTGCGTGACTTGCGCCCCGAGGGCGGTATCCCAATGATTGTCATTGGCGCGGCGGATGAAACCTCCGACGACTCCCTGCAAATAGAATTCCTGCCTGCGCCATTCCGCGACGCCGAACTATTTTCCCGGCTGAAAACGCTGGCCCGCCTGGCAACGATGCAGGGCGAACTGGTTCTCCGATCGGAAACTTCCCAGCAATACGGTTTGGAAATTCCTGCCCATGTGACGCCGGCAGATGAAGTCGCTGATCCCCGTATTCTAGTGATCGCCAGCGATGAGTTCATTCGGCGTACGGTCACCAGTATGATCGCCCCCATTGCCACGACCGAAACGGTCGGCCAGCCTTACGAAGCGATCGAACGTTTGCTGCAGAATTCTTTTGATGCCGTGGTGGCGGTCCGTGCCGATAACGCCGATGAGCTAGCGGATTTTTGCCGGAGTCTGCGCAACCACGTCAATCTGTTCAACTTGCCGCTGCTGGTCCTAGGCGACGGCACCGACCCCGCGGCCGACGATCAAGCCTATGAAGCCGGTGCCTCGGACGTCCTTGATCTGGGTAACGGGGCGGCGCGTCTGCAGCCCCGGCTGGATCATCTGATCCGCCAACAGCGCTATCGCCAGGCCATGCAGGAGGTCTACCGTGAAGGCCGTCGCTATGCCGGCACCGATGCCCTGACCGGTCTGTTCGGCCATAGCTATTTGCATACCCATTTACAAAAACAGATCGCGGAATGCCGCAGCCGTGAAAAGGATCTGGCCATCGGTTTCTTCGACATCGATAATATGGCCCGCACGAACCGTCTGTACGGTTACGCTGCGGGCGACCGGCTGCTGCGCCAGATCGGCGGCGCCATCGGCGGCCTGGTCCGGGCCGAGGATTTGCCGGCCCGATACGGCGGTGACACATTCTGTGTCGTTCTGCCCGACAGCGACCAGGAATCGGCGCGCCCTGTGCTGCAACGTATCGCCGGCGTGATAAATTATACAGAATTCACGATCAAGGATGTCAGCGAACCGGTCAAGGTACATCTGCTTACCGGCGGCGCGGCGGTGCGGGACGGAGACAGCGCCGAAAGCCTGGTCGCCAGGGCGCGGGCGAGTATCAACCATTGGGCCGTTTCCGGGCAAGACCGCCTTCGAAATTGAAATGACCGGCCAAGGCCGCGACCGCGGCCCGGCGTTTGTATGCCGCCCCAGTGGTGCTGTCCGCCTTGGCACAGCAGAGTACATTTGATCCAAATGTGCCGGGACACTTCAAGGAAGAACAATTGAGCCAATTACTCACGTCGCGTTAGCGGCTCCAAGCAATTGAAAATTGCGCCAACCTGAAGGATTAAGAGCCGGTCCTTGGCAAAGGGCCTTAACCTTCACCCAAAGGATGCGTAGTATGCCGGAATGATTCACGTGGATATCATTTCCGATACGGTCTGCCCATGGTGCTATATCGGCAAGCGGCGGTTCGAACAGGCCGTCGCCCTGCGCCCCGGTAATGAATTCCAGATCGGTTGGCGGCCGTTTCAATTGAATCCGGAGATGCCCGGCGCCGGCATGCCGCGGCAAGAATATCTGAAGGCCAAATTCGGCGGCGTCGATCGGGCCGACCGCGTCTACGAGGCCGTCGGCATTGCCGGCGAGGAGGTGGGTCTTTCCTTCAATTTCCGCCGCATTCCCCGACAGCCCAACACCTTCGATTCCCATCGGCTGGTCCGCTGGTCCGAATCCGCCGGGGTGCAGGATGCCGTGGTGGAAGCGCTGTTCCAGCGTTATTTCTTGGGCGAAGTGGACCTGGGCGACCAGTCAGACCTGGTCGGAATCGCGGAAAGTTGCGGCATGGACGGCGAACTGGTGCGCGAATTGTTCGAACGCGATGCCGACCGCGATCTGGTCATGGCCGAGGAAGGTATCGCCCGGCGTATGGGCATCAATGGCGTGCCCTGCTTTGTGATCGATCACAAGTACGCTATTTCGGGGGCGCAGGAACCCTCGGTCCTGACCCATGTGTTCGACTTGGCGCTGCAAGGCGAGGTACCAAAAAATAGGGGCTCCGCCAATCCGCCCGAGGCGCCGCGGGAAATCCTGCAACAGCCCCCTCAAGAAACCGGGGACGCCGGCGCTGATTGAGCCAGCTTCGCCAATTGCCGGATCAGAAAATTCGCGCCTTTTAGACGGTCTTCCGCCTCTTCCCATTGCCTTTGATAGACCAGCTTGTGATCCGGGCGCAGTTTGGCGCTGCCCTTGTTGTCGTTGATGAAAGCCACCAGGCCGCCCGGATTGGCAAACTGGTCATTGTGAAACACCACGCTGGCCCCGCCGGGTCCGGCATCGATCTTGGCCACGTTCGCGGCGCGGCACAGGCGTTTGATGGTGACGATGGCCAACAGATTTTTGACCTCCTCGGGCAGAGCGCCAAATCGATCGATCAATTCGGCGGCAAACGCGTCAATTTCCGCCTCGTCCTCCAAATGAGCCAGACGGCGGTACAGGCCCAGGCGGACACCAAGATCGGCAACATAATGCTCCGGGATCAGGACGGCGGCGCCCAAATTGATCTGTGGCGACCAGTCCTGCGCACCGGTCGCCACTTCTCCCGCCGCGCCGCTGCGCGCCGTCGCCAGCGCCTCTTCCAGCATCTGATTGTAAAGTTCAAAACCCACTTCGCGAATATGACCGGATTGTTCCTCGCCCAGTAGATTACCGGCGCCGCGAAGATCCAGATCGTGGCTGGCCAGGCTGAACCCGGCGCCAAGGGAATCCAGGGATTGCAGCACTTTCAGGCGCTTTTCCGCCGCTTCCGTCGGTCGGGCCCGGGGCGGCAGGGTAAAATAGGCATAGGCCCTGACCTTGGAGCGCCCGATCCGGCCGCGCAATTGGTACAGTTGCGAAAGGCCAAAGCGATCGGCGCGATGCACGATCAGGGTATTGGCGGTGGGAATGTCCAAACCGGATTCGATAATCGTGGTGGACAGCAGCACATCATAGGCGCCGTCGTAAAAGGCGCTCATCACATCCTCCAACTGGCGCGGCGCCAAACGGCCATGGGCGGTGACGAACTTGATCTCCGGCACCTGGCTGGTCAGGAATTCCGCCGCTTCCGGCAGATCCGCGATGCGGGGACAGACGTAAAAGCTTTGTCCACCCCGGTAATGTTCGCGCAGGATCGCCTCGCGCGTGACCACGTGATCAAACGGCATGACAAAGGTGCGCACGGCCAGGCGGTCCACGGGCGGCGTGGCGATCAGGCTCAACTCCTTCACGCCCGAGAATGCCATCTGCAGGGTGCGCGGGATCGGCGTGGCGGTCAGGGTCAGCACATGCACGTCGCTGCGCAATTGCTTCAGCTGTTCCTTGTGGGCGACCCCGAAATGCTGTTCTTCGTCGATCACCAAAAGGCTCAGATTGCGAAAGGCGATCTTTTTGCCCAGCAGGGCATGGGTGCCGATGACGATGTCCACCTGACCATTGGTCATGCCCTCACGGGTGGCCGCCGCCTCCCCGGCGCCGACCAGACGGGATAGCTGGCGGATCTGGACGGGCAAACCGGCGAAACGTTCGGAGAAGGTTCGAAAATGCTGCCGGCTCAACAGCGTGGTCGGCGCCACGATGGCCACCTGTCCCCCCGTCATGACGGTGGCAAAGGCGCCGCGCAGGGCCACTTCGGTCTTGCCGAAGCCGACGTCGCCGCACACCAGCCGGTCCATGGGCGTGCCTTTTTGCAAATCACCGAACAGATCCTCGATCGCGCCCAGTTGGTCTTCCGTCTCCTCAAACGGGAAGCGGGCGCAGAATTCCTGGTACAGGCCGTCGGGACGTTCGATACTGGGCGCGCTCCGCAGGACCCGCTCGGCCGCCACCTTTATCAGTTGATCGGCCATATCGCGGATATGCTGTTTTAACCGCGCCTTGCGGGCCTGCCAGGCCGCCCCGCCCAGACGGTCCAGGGCAACGCCGGCATCTTCCGAGCCATAGCGCGACAGCAGCTCAATATTTTCGGCCGGCAGGAATAGCTTGTCGTTGCCCTGGTAGTGAATTTCCAGACAATCATGGGTGCCGCCGCCAACCTCGATGGTCTGCAATCCCTGGTAGCGGCCAATGCCATGTTCCACATGCACAACCAGATCGCCATGAGACAACTGGCTTTGCTCGGTCAAAAAATGCTCCGCCCGCCGGCTGCGCCGCCGCCGGGCGAGACGATCGCCCAGGACATCCTGCTCCGAGATGATCGCCAGGTCCGCCGTCTCCACCCCCTGCTCCAGATTCAGGACCACCATGGCCGGTATGCCCGGCGGCAGGGCGGTGACCGCTGGCCAGTGGTCGACCCGCTGTACGCCGTCAATGCCATGATCGTGCAGCAGCAGGGCCATGCGTTCCGCCGAACCCTGGCTGAAGGCGGCAAACACCACCCGGCGGCCCAGGCGGCGCTGTTCGCTCACATGACCGCGCAGGGCATCGAAAACATTGACGTCCGCCTGGGCCCGCTTGGCCGCGAAGCTGCGGCCCTGGCGGCCGGCAAAATCGATAATCCGGGCGCTTTCCGGCGCCGCAAAGGGTGAAAAGGCGCCGCCGGGCCGGTCTTCCAGCGCCCCATCCCAGGCCTGTGCGTCCAGAAACAGGCGTCCGGGCGGCACCGGTTTATAAGCAGGCGCCGCGCCATAAGGGTTCTTCCGGGCTTCGATACGGGCCTGATAATAATCCTCTATCTGGGCCAGGCGGTCATCCCGGGCCTCCAGACACAGGTGATCCAGGGTGATCGCGCCCTCGCCAACATAGTCGAACACCGTCTCCAGCCCATCGTGAAACAGCGGCAGCCAATGTTCCATCCCCGCGTGCCGCCGGCCGGCACTGATTGCGGCATACAGCGGATCGTCATCGGTAACGGCGCCAAACAAATCGCGGTAACCCTGGCGGAAACGGGCCGTGGTCTCCGCCGTCAATTGCACTTCCGAGACCGGCACCAGTGTCACCGATTGGCCGGTGCCGATGGTGATCTGGGTCAGGGGATCGAACAAGCGCACGCTGTCCAGAGTGTCGCCAAAAAAATCCAGCCGCGACGGGGTCTCGGCCCCGGCGGGAAATATATCAACGATGCCGCCGCGGGTGGCGAATTCACCCGGTTCCATCACCGTGCCACTGCGGCTGTAGCCATTGCGGACCAGAAACTCGATCAGTGCCGCCACCTCGACCACGGCCCCCAGGCCGGCCTGAAAGGCCGCGCCGGCGATGCACCGGCGCGGCGGCAGGCGCTGCAGCGAGGCATTGACCGTGGTCAGCAGGATCGCCGGCGCCCTGGGCGGCGGCTGGCCTACGAGACGGGCCAGGGTGCTCATGCGGGTGGCCGAAATCTCGGCGTTGGGCGAGACCCGGTCGTAGGGCAAGGTATCCCAGGCGGGCAGACGCAGGACGTGGGTGCCCGGGGCAAAGAAGTCGATTTCCGCCGCCAGGCTGGCCATCCGCCCTTCGTCCCGCGCGATGTGCAACAACCAGCCGGCCGAGCCTTGGGCCAATTCCGCCAAGCATAACGCATCCAGGCCCTCAGGCACGCCGGTCAGTTCAAATCTGGATGTTCCAGATAATATTTTATCTTTATATTTCAATATTTTATGGTGTTAATTTAAAGTCTAAGATCATGCGCATGATATGATGGTCATGTTCCGGCGGCACCACCTCCCGGCCGGCCAGCCAGGCATAAATATCGTGTTCGTTTTCGTCCAGAATGGCTTCGTAAAGACCCATCTCGGCTGCCGTCATGGCCGGCAAATGCTGCTCGGCGAACTGCCCGAGAACCAGATCCAGTTCCTTGGTGCCCCGGTGCCAGCTATGATAGCGCAGGCGCTTGCGCCGAATTTCCTGATCCTCCTGCATCGCTATCCACCCCTTCCGCCACAGGATATAACTTACCCTTCGAATTCACGCCAGCATACGAGCGTCATGCGACCAGAAATTCTATTTCCATTGTTCAAGCCGGTCACCGCATTGAAAGGCGTCGGACCGCGCCTGGGTAAACTGATCGAGAAACTGGCGGGCGGGCGGCTGGTGGATTTGTGCTGGCATCTGCCTACGGGACTGATCGACCGCCGCTTTCGCCCCTCCGTGGCCGATGCCCCGGATGGCGCCGTCGTCACCCTGACCGTCACCGTGGACGAGCATCATGTGCCCGGCAACCGCCGGCTGCCCTACAAGGTGCTGTGCAGCGATCACAGCGGCACGGTCAACCTGGTGTTCTTCAATGCCAAGGAAGACTATCTGCACCAGATCCTACCCCTGGGCGCCGTGCGGGTGGTCTCGGGCCGGGTCGGTCATTATGGCCAGGAAATTCAGATGCCCCACCCGGACCATATCCTAATGGTGGAGAAAGAGGCCGAGTTGCCGGCGGTGGAAGCGACCTATCCCCTGACCGCCGGTTTGACCGCAAAACCCCTGCACCGGGCCATCCAAGGCGCCCTGGCGCAGACACCCGCGTTGCCGGAATGGCAGGATCCGGTTTGGCTGACCCGGGAACAATGGCAACCCTGGCGCCAGGCCCTGTTGGCGGCTCACGAACCCGACAGCCCGGCCGCGCTGGAACCCGACCACCCCGACCGGCGCCGCCTGGCCTATGATGAATTGCTGGCCAATCAACTGGCCCTGGCCATGATCCGCGCCGCCAACCGGGGCCGTGCGGGCCGCGCGATCGTGGGCGATGGCCGGCTGCGTCAGGCCCTGCGGGCCGCCCTGCCTTATGTCCTGACCCAGGGACAGGAACAGGTGCTGGGTGAAATTCAGGCGGACATGGGGCGGGCGCTACGCATGCTGCGCCTGTTGCAGGGCGATGTGGGCAGCGGCAAGACCGTGGTTGCCCTGCTGGCCATGCTGGCGGCGGTGGAGACCGGGGCCCAGGCCGCCTTCATGGTGCCCACGGAAATTCTGGCCCGGCAGCATTTCGAGACCTTGACAGCCCTGTGCCAGGGTATGCCCATCAAGATCCAGGTTCTGACCGGGCGCAGCAAGGGCAGACCCAGGCAGGCCTTGTTGAGTGATCTCGCTGCAGGCCGGATCCATATCCTGATCGGCACACATGCCTTGTTTACCGAGGATGTGATCTTCCCCGATCTGGCCCTGACGGTGATCGATGAACAGCATCGTTTCGGGGTCCATCAACGGCTGAACCTGGGCGACAAGGGCGCGGCGGCGGATATCCTGGTGATGACGGCAACGCCGATCCCGCGCACCTTGAGCCTGACGGTCTATGGCGACATGGACATTTCCCTGCTGCGGGGCAAACCGCCGGGCCGGCAGGCGGTGGAGACCCGCGCCATGCCCCTGTCCCGCCTGGATGAGGTGGTCGCGGGCGTCCAGCGCGCGGTCAATCAGGGCGCCCGGGCCTTTTGGGTCTGTCCGCTGGTGGCGGAGAACGAGCAGCTTGATTTGGCCGCGGCCGAGGAACGCCACGCCGTCCTGGCCAGGATATTGGGGCCCGGCCGGGTGGGTCTGGTGCATGGCCGCATGAAGGCCAGGGACAAGGATCAGGCCATGCAGGCCTTTGTCGCCGGCGAGACCAAGGTGCTGGTCGCCACCACGGTGATCGAAGTGGGCGTTGATGTGCCGGAGGCCACAATCATGGCGGTGGAACATGCCGAACGCTTCGGCCTGGCGCAGTTGCACCAGTTGCGCGGCCGCGTCGGCCGCGGCAGTCGGCAGAGCCACTGTCTGCTGCTGTATGGCTCGCCCCTGGGGGAGACCGCCCGGGCCCGCATCGCCATCATGCGCGAGACCGAGGACGGCTTCCGCATCGCCGAAGAGGATCTGCGCCTGCGCGGCACCGGCGAACTGCTGGGCACCCGGCAAAGCGGTTTCCCCGCCTTCCGTCTGGCCGACGCGATGGCCCATCAGGATCTGATGGAAGTAGCCCGCGACGATGCACAATTGATCCTGACCCGCGACCCGCACCTGGAAACCCCCCGCGGCCAGGCCCTGCGCGTCCTGCTGTACCTGTTCGAACGGGATGCGGCGGTAAAGCTGCTGCGTTCGGGTTAGGCCCGGCAAAGGTCATTTCGGGCGCCCGAACCGCATCTCCACCGCACCGCGGTCAAGCTCCCCTGTACAGGTAGAAGGCACGCCCGCTGGAAATTTCATTGCACTTGTGACACGGCGGTCTCGATTGTCATAATGGCTCACCACTTGCGGCTTCCCATGAACGCGGCGGCCTGGGGCATGAAGTTGTTCGATAGACGCGGAAAGCATTGCTTTTTCTTTTATGGCACCCTGATGGATCCGGATGTGCGCCGGCTGGTATTGGGGACCGAACCGGCGGGAGCCGGGATTTTCCCCGCCTCGTTACCCGGCTTCGCGGTTCGATATGTCGTGGGCGAACGCTACCCCGCATTGCAGGCAAAGCCCGGCGCGGCAGCGCCCGGTATCGTCATTACCGCTCTCTCGCCAGGGCAGGCGCGAGCCCTGGACCGGTATGAAGGCAACGGTTATCGCCGGGAAACAAGGCTGGTATGTCTGGCGGACAGACGCCGGATCGCGGCAATGGTCTATCTTCCCATGACGCACCTAAACGCCGGGCGGCGGCCCTGGTCCTACCAGACCTGGCGCCGGAAAGATAAAGCGCATTTCCTGTGGGCCAGCGGCCTGAACAATCCCTTGCGTGGATTTGGCGCGGATCGCCAAGCCAGATAGGCGGGAACCACCGCAGGCCCGTGCGCCCGCCATGTCCATTGTCGGATCCCTTGTCAAGGGCAGCCTGCACCCAGTCCGCCGCAGCCGCCATCGCCAAGCATCCAAAATCACGCGCCGGCCGGATAGGCCGCCGTAACTCCAGCGTAAGATCAATCGGCACACTGTTGCCGCAAATCATCGCCGTAAATCCGACGGTATCTGCAATGGCCCGGTCTTCCGCGGTGTTGATCAATCCGAGACCGACGGCGACTCCCGGCGCGCCGACAGGGTCGGCGCCGGCATCTCCATCGAGATGGGGCCAAATTTCGTCAACGACATTGAATTTCGTCAGGTCGGTCTGGGCCGGCCTGATTGGGGTCTGCCGGGCGACACCAACAGCAAAACCCAGCGTTTCATGGGGTTTGGGGCAACAGAAATAAATTTTGCCCTTCGCATGATGTTTTGACGCGTCCGGCGCCACCGTTCCCAGATGTTGCTGTGGCCGCTGATTGGATCGTAGCAGGCCCGGCGGCAAGGCGCGTTTCATGTGATCAAACCAATAGTCTTAAAAATTTTTGGATCGGCGATCGTCAGAAGTCCGAAGGCAATCCGAGCCAGATATTTGCCTCCGTACGATCCCGCATTACGGCAAAATCCGCATGCAGCGGATCTGCGATCGAAGAAAACATCCGCAGCATCCCGAATTGAATATCTTCGGCGACCAGGAATACCACTTTGCGATATCCATGCACGGCGTCATTGCCTTGTAGTATCTGATAAATTGTACGAATTTCGTCGGACTGAAAATCCAATTCGGCGGCGCGGAAATCGTAAAGCCGATCCAGATTGGCGCGAAAGGCCGGGTGCGCCAGAAATTCTTCATGAAACGCTAGAAATAGCGACATTGACAGCGTCCCGGAACAGGTCACCACGGCAACATTTCTGTCCTCAATTATCTCAATTTGATAGTTTGGATTAAGTTGTTCGGAGCAATCGGACTGGTCAGGCATCTAGATTTTCTCCCTATGGACTGCAGGCTGTTCAAGGTGCCGGTTCCATTGGGGCCAGGTCCAGGATGTTGGAGAATGTTTCGCCGGCGGCGATGCGGCGCTGCCACGCCGCTTCCGCCTTCAACGTTGCCTGGCTGGTTTCCAACACGGCGGCCATTCGCCCTCGCGGTACGACGACGATGCCGTCGTCATCGCCGATCACCAGATCGCCGGTTCTGATCTGTATGCCGCCGCACGAGATCGGCCCACCCACATCGCCGATCTGGCTGAAATTGGGGCCCGCCGGCGTCACCGCGCGGGTGAAAGTGGGAATACCAAAGTCGCGAATTTCGGCCACGTCGCGGATGGCGCCGTCGATCACCAGGCCCGCCATTCCCCGACGCACGGCCTCGCTGGTCATATTGCCGCCCAGCACGGCGTTATCCGCATAACCGCCCGCATCGACCATCAATACATCGCCAGGCCGGGCCAGGGACAGGGCGTGCAGCAGGGGTGTAATATCGCCGGCCATGGCGCGCACGGTCAGGGCCTGGCCCAGCATTTCATAGCCCGCCTTGATGGGTCGGATGGCCGCGTCCAGGGCGTTGGCCTTGTTCATGGCATCGGTGGCGATGGTGCTGCGGATTTCAGCCCAGGGAGCGAGCGCCTTGGCGCCCAGGCGCCGCTTGGGCAAGGCGTGCAGATAAACGGTCATGCGAGATTACTCCCCGGGATCATATTCCGCGGCCGCTACATGCCCAGAATGCGCTTGGCGACGATTTCGTGCTGCACCTCGTTGGAGCCGCCATAGATCGTCGCCTTGCGCTGGTTGAAATAACGCCCGGCGGCGGCGGCGGCATAATCCGGGCCGACGGGGGGCACATTGGCGCCATAGTCCAGCACGCCGCGGTCAAACGGATTGGCGTAATAGGCCGTGGCCACGACCGCCAGTTCGCCGACCTCCTGCGTCATGGTGGAGCCCTGGCACTTCAGGATCGAGGACGAGGCGCCCACCCGCTGCCCCGCGCTCAGGGCGCTCAAGGTGCGCAGTTCGGTGTATTCCACCGCCCTGGCCGTCACTTCCAGTGCCGCCAGTTTGGCCGCGAAGGCCGGGTCATCGATCAAGCGGGCGCCATCGCCGCGTTCCTGCTTGGCCATCGCGCGCACCCGCGCCAGACCGCCATGCAGGCCGCCCGCATAGGCATTGCCGCGTTCGAACTCCAGCAGGTATTTTGCCACGGTCCAGCCGTCGTTCTCCTTGCCGATGCGGTTGGCTTGCGGGACGCGGACATCGGCAAAGAAGACCTGGTTGACCTCCTGCTCCGGCGCCGCCGTTTGATCCACCAGCACGATGGGCTCCACCGTGATGCCCGGGGTGGTCATGTCGATCAGCAGGAAGCTGATGCCTTCCTGGCGCTTGCCTTCGGTGGAGGTGCGGACCAGGCAGAAAATCATGTCGGCCCGTTGCGCCATGGTGGTCCAGATTTTCGAGCCGTTGACGATATAGTCATCGCCGTCGGGCACGGCGCGGGTCTGCAGCGAGGCCAGATCCGAACCCGAGCCCGGCTCGGAATAGCCCTGGCACCACCAGACATTGGATTGCAGGATATCGGGCAGATATTTTTCCTTTTGTTCCTCGGTGCCGAATTCCATGATCACCGGCGCCACCATTTTCAGGCCAAAGGCCAGGGGGCGCAGGGTACCGGCCCGCAGCATCTCGGTTTCGTAGATATACTTTTGCGTGGCGTTCCAGCCCGGCCCGCCATGTTCCACCGGCCAGTTCGGCGCGATCCAGCCTTTTTCATACAACGCCTTTTGCCAGGCGACATGGTCTTCCTTGTGAATATAGCCGGTCATGGATTTGGCGGTCTTGGCCCGGATCTCCGGCGTATGGTTCGCCGCTATAAAGGCCCGCACTTCGTCACGAAAGGCAAGTTCTTCGGCCGAATATTGAATATCCACGTTACATGCTCTCTGCTTGGGGATCCACTTTTCTGCTCTGTTTATAGCCTATCCAACATCCCATTGTCAGCGCCAGAGCGTGTTTCCCCAAAACATGCTCAAACCGACTAAGATTGGAGCAATCTAAATAGTTGCTTAAATCGCTAAAACATCTCCATTTAGCTGAAATTTGCGCTTATGCGGTCAATTTCTGCCCAATACGGTTTCGCGATAGGTGATATAGGCGCCGCAGGCAACGATGATGGCGCTGCCAACCCAGGTCCAGCGATCGGGGAATTCGCCAAAGATGAAGAACCCCAGGATCACCGCCCCCACCAGTTGACCGTAGGCAAAGGGCGAGACGGCGGAAACCTCGGCCCATTGAAAGGCCTTGACCACGAACAAGTGGCCCAGGCCGCCGAACAGCCCCATGGCCGCGAACAGCACCCAATCGAACGGCGCCGTAGCCGCCGGCGTCACCCAATAGAACGGCCCCACCAGAGAGGTCAGAATGACGCCGAATACGGCGGTATAGGTAATCGTGGCGGCGGGGCTGTCCTGGCCGGCCAGCTTGCGGGTCATGATCTGATAGATGGAATAGAAGGTCGCGCTGCACAACACCAACAGTTCGGCGCCGTGAAAGCTGGCGCCGCCAGGCCGGATGATGATCAGGGCGCCAATGAAGCCCACGGCAATGGCGCTCCAGCGGCGGGGGCCGACCTTTTCGCCCAGAAACGGCACCGACAGCGCCGTGACGATAAAGGGCGAGGTAAAACTGATGGCAGCGGCGGTGGTCAGGGGCAGATAGCTCAGGGCCAGAAAATAGCAGGCGGTGGAGGCCAGCAGCAGCAACGAGCGCACCACCTGGGCCTTCAGGTTCCGGGTGCGAAATAGCCCCAGTCCATGGAAGGGCAGAAAGATCAGCAGCATCAGGCCGAAATGACCCAGATAGCGCACCCAGATCACCTGCTGGATCACATAGTCCACCTGCAGCACCTTGACCGTGGCATTGAGGAACGGAAACAGGGCCACCGCCAGACACATGAAGGCAATACCGCGCGCGGTGTGGTTCGCTGTCATTCTGCCTTGATATCGCCTTGGAGGTTCCGCGGGAATTGTTGCCGGGCAGCATATAACACAGTGAACCGGAACGGCGGCAATATCTGATGGCCGTGGTTGATATTCCGTATACGGGCCGGTCTTGCTACAGTAACACCACAACCGGGGGAACCTGGTATCGGGGATCGGCTTTCGGAAAGGGCGGGGTCATGTTTCAAAATCTTATACAGCGGGCCGGCAAGCACCCGAATATATCCTGGCGGGGGCGATACGCCGATGCCTGCATCGAATTGCGCAGCGATGGGCACAGCCAGTTTCTCCACCTCGATGGGGACGGCATCCGGGTCGGCGCCGAGGCGCCGGGGCGCGCCATTACCCTGTGCCTGGACGCCAGCGCGGCGGCTTGGCGCGAACTGCTGGGGGCGGAGCCCCGGCCCGGCCTGCAATCACTGTCCGCCATGCGCCGCACCGGCCATTTGACGGTAAGCGGCGATCTGCTCGCGTTTTATCAAAATCTGATGGCCCTGGAATTGCTGTTTTCCCTCAGCCGCCCACGGCCGGAAAAGGCCATTTCCCCACCCGCCGCACCAACAATCGAGCCGATCATGGGCCGTTATCTGAACCTGGATTTTCAGGGCCGGCGCCACCGTATCTATTTCGAGGAGGCGGGCCAGGGCATCCCCCTGATCTGTCTGCACACCGCCGGCTCCGATGGCCGCCAGTTCCGCGACATTCTGAACGACGAGGCCATCACCGCCAATTACCGCGTGGTGGTGTTCGATCTGCCCTGGCACGGCAAATCCTCGCCCCCCGCCGGTTTTCAGAACGAGATCTATGAACTGACCACGGACGGCTATGTGGCCATCGTCATGGCGGTGAAGGCGGCGTTGGGCCTGGACAATCCGGTGGTCATGGGCTGTTCCATCGGCGGGCGGGCGGTGCTGCATCTGGCTCTGCGCCACGGCAGGGATTTTCGCGCGGCGATCGGCCTGCAATCGGCGCTGTATGCGGAAAACAAGATCGATGGCGAGCCGGAAGGCATGCGCAGCATTCACCGACCGGACGTGCATGGGCCGGAGGTTTCCGGCGCCCTGATGGTCGGGGTGATCGCGCCGCAGTCACCCAGCGCCGATTGCTGGGAGACCCTGTGGCATTACATGCAGGGCGGCCCCGGCGTCTTCATGGGTGATCTGAACTATTATTTTACCGACGGCGACATGCGCAACGGCCTCGCCGCCGGCATCGACACCACGGAATGCCCGGTCTATCTGTTGACCGGGGAATATGACACCTCGGCCACCCCGGAGTTGAGCCGCCAGTTAGCCGAGGAAATCAACGCCACCGAATTCCAGGTGATGAAAGGCATGGGGCATTTCCCCATGTCGGAAAACCCGCAAGCCTTTCGCGGCTACCTGTTGCCCATGCTGGAAAAAATCAGCGCCCAGGCGTGAGGTAGCAACGCTCAGCGGGCCGGCCAGTCGGCGGTTCGTTTCTCGATAAAGGCGCGGGCGCCTTCCTTGCGGTCCTCGGAATTCATCACCCGGGTCTGCACCTCGCCGGTGATTTGGTCAATGGCGCCGTAATCCAGCGCGCTGCCGCGGACCATCAATTCCTTCATGCCCTGCACGGCGACGGGGCTAAGTTCGCAGATCCTGTTGGCGTGTTTTTCGGCCTCGGCCATCAACTGTTCCGCCGGCACGATCTTGTTGATCAGGCCCACATCGTAGGCCCGTTGCGCGCTGACCCGCTCCGCGAACAGCAGTAATTCCGAGGCGATGGCCCAGGGCATCAGCTTGGGAAACCAGGCGGCGGGAATAGTGGCGATGCCCCATTGCGGCTCCGGCAGCCAGAACGAGACGTCCTCGGTGGCGATGCGGTAATCGGCGTCCAGGGCGATCCACATACCGTACCCGACAACGTGGCTGTGCAGCGCCGCGATGATCGGCTTGTACAGCTTTTGGGTCTGGCTGATGTCGGGAAATTCGCCGGTGTACCGGTAGCGCGCGGGCGCCCCGCCGGACAGATCGGCGCCGGCGGAAAAGCAGCGGCCCTTGCCCGAAAGGATCGCCACCCGCAGATCGTTATCGTCGCGGAAATCCGCCCAGACCCGCGCCAGTTCATCATGCAGCTGTTCGTTCATGGCGTTCAGCTTGTCGGGCCGGTTCAGGGTCACATAGGCAATGGGCCCCTTTTTCTGGTACGCGATGGTGGTCAGTTCCATTTTGTCGAACCTCTATTGCTAATTGTTTAGGTTGGTTGCTGTCTTGCCCGGCGCCTCCGGCGGCCAGGTCCCGGCGAAGGGCCGCTCCACGGCGCGCGCGACCATGTCCAGATGGTCCTGGCCATAGAACATATCACCGTCGACAAAATAGGTCGGCGAACCAAACACCGAACGGTGGATCGCCTCGGCGGTGTTTTTCTCATAGACCGCCAGCACCTCGCCCGACGGCGCGGCGGCCAGCAGCGGCGCGGGGTCGATGCCGGCCCGGGCGCCCAGCCGGGCCAGGGTCGATGGGTCGGCCAGGTCCGCATCGTCCCGCCAATGGCCCTGCAACAGGCAATGGGCCAGTTGGTCAATGTTGACGCCTTGCAGAATACCGGCGATCAGCATGCCGTTCGCCAGGGTCATGTCCTTGTCATGATGGCTGGGAATCCCGGCCATGACCGGGGCGCCGCGCAGCTCGGCCCAGCGCGCGATCTCGCGGGCCGAGAAATAGGCCCGCCGTTGCGGCGTCAGGCCGTTGGTGGGCCCCGGCCCGGTCACCGCCACGACCCGGCGCAAATCCATGGGCCGGTGCGCGATGCGCCGCCCCGCCGCCCGCGCCACGGTCATGAAACGGGCAGAGCCCAGATAGGCATAGGCCGAATGGGCGGAATAGAAATACTCAATATCGGACATCAGCTTC